>CALJGK010000067.1 GCA_938075195.1 uncultured SAR86 cluster bacterium | reverse complement strand
GAGCCGGTGGTCATGCTGGAACGCTATCACCCTTTGCTTTGGTCAGAGAGGTCAGAGAATTTTTTGATGGGACCATTATTCTTTCTGGCTCTATCAGTTCTGGCAGCGCGGTTGCATCGAGTTTAGCACTAGGTGCCGATCTTGCTTATTTAGGAACCAGATTTATTGCCACTGAAGAAGCCAACGCAGATCAGGGATATAAAGATATGCTTATCGACAGCGTTGCTGACGACATTGTGTATTCCTCTTTGTTCACTGGCGTTCATGGTAACTACTTGAAGGGTTCGGTTGAAAATGCAGGTTTAGATCCCAACAATCTCCCAGAGGCAGATAAATCGTCAATGAATTTTGGATCCGGCGGTAACACCGATGCAAAAGCATGGAAAGATATATGGGGTTCTGGTCAAGGCATTGGCTCAATTAAAGACTCACCATCTGTTCAAATTTTAGTAGATCAATTAACTGATGAATTCAAAGAGGCCGTTGCCGATTTAAACCAAAAATCTTCTTACTAGCTTTAGAAGAATTTAGTTTGGCAATGGCAATGCCATTATAAGTCTCCATCTTTTCTGTGCTCACTTCGATCAACTTCAAACTTTTCACCATACCTTGCCTCAAGCTTATCTTGGTTTTCTTTGATGACTTCATAGGGATCAAGCTTTAATGCCATACAGGCAGTAGCCCAGTACCACATAATATCTCCGAGCTCTCTTTTCATATGAAAAATATTATCTTCTGATGCAGGCTTTCCTTGAAGGAACATCTTCTTTACTATTTCTACGAATTCTCCTGTCTCACTGCCCAATCCAAGTGCAGCTGTTAACAGTCTTGCAGATTCTATGGGAGATGAGGAATCAATTTCTTTCATGCGTTCATCTAAACTTTTTTGATCCAAGCTTGGTTCACTTGTTACCTTGGTTACGAAATCCCCATAATTATTTAAAAATTCTTTTGCTTTATCACTCATAAAATACTCCTATTGTTTAAATGGGCTAACTTTCCAATCAAGTGACGCAAGAAAATTAGGTTTGGTAGCCTTATCTATATCTAACACTGCATTATTTTTTAAATCTATACCACTGATTAAAGCATAGTCTTCTAAAGACCTTTGCTTGCCAAGATTCATAGGTTCCTCAACCTTCTCTGCGAATAGATCATCCAATCTATTTAAGCTGTCTTTATCTAACTCAGTCCATTTCACTGCTCTCTTTTCATCATCCTCTGGATCCCAGTGAAGTTTCCTGGATCTATCACTAGTATCAGTATAAAGATGAAATAAAGGCACATCAGGAATATGAAAAAAAGAATAACCACGAGTAAATGCACGTAATGCCATTGAAAGCTCTTCTCCATAAAAGTAATAATTTGGATCGTATGGAATTTCTTTAACAAAAGTACCTTTTGTAAAGATACAACCTGCTGCCATTAAAATCGCATGCGTAATATTAGTACATTTTGTTGATATAGATACTTGACGTGAAAAAGAGCCTTTTAAAAATAAACCATCTTTTCGATAGGTCATAACCTGGGTATTGCGGTCTCCTGTATTGAGTGAAAATAATCCTTTTTCAAAATCCAAGACTTTAAAACTGCGAGGGTAAGAAGTAATAATTGGTTTTTTAAAATAATCATCCTCTGCCTGATTATCAGAAATTTTTTTTAGTTGTTTTATAAAAATAGTATCCCAGCATGGAGCAAATTGTGTATGCGAGTCAATTTGTAAAAAAAAATCTTCATTATCAAAAAAGCTTTGAGCTCTATGTCTCGCCCAGCATGGGCCCTTTGAAAACAAAGTATCTACATGCTCATAATGGATTTGACTTGAAAAAGCGATATCATGAACCGAAATACCATTATCTGATTGATCACATATACTAAATATAAGATCGTCCTTATTTTCAGCATTACTGTAGGCGCTAAAAATTGTAGATACTAATAATGGATCTTGATATGAAGCAATAGAAATAAATATACTCATTTTGTATCAGATTCTAAATCATTAGAATACAATTATTCTTGAAATGAAAACAGAATTTCCAAAAAAAATAGCTGATAACGTTACTATGTTTTCACCAGACCCAATAATTTATGTTGTGCATAATTTTTTAAGCAATCTCGAGTGCGATGCTTTCATAGATGCTGGCATGGACAACCTTAAGCCCTCTACTGTCATAAGCTCATCTAAACCAATGATTCATGACAGCAGAACAAGTAAAAATTGCTGGATTCCCCATGATAAGAATGAATTGATTCATGAGGTTAGTAAAAGACTTTCTATCTTGGTTCAGATGCCAATTAGAAATGCAGAACAATATCAATTAGTCCACTACTCAACTGGTGCGCAATATAAGCCACATTTTGATTCATTTAACTTTAATTCAGAAGAGGGCAAAAAACATTGGAAGCCCGGAGGGCAGAGAATGATCACAGTTATTGCTTATCTCAACTCTATAAAAGATGAAGATGGTGGAGGTACTATTTTTCCAGAGTTAAATATAGTTATTCCTGCAAAGAAGGGAGATGTTTTAGTGTTTCATAACACCCTTGCAAAATCTTCGTCTACAACCCATCCAGCGATTCATCCTAAATCTCTTCATGGAGGTATGCCAGTTAAAAGAGGTGAGAAGTGGATTACTAATTTGTGGTTTAGACAGAATATTAGATATTAATTTATTTAATTTTTAAAGAATTTTGACTTGTCACAATATTAAATAAATGATCCTGTGCTTCTGGCTTTAATTGAGCAACACCTACTGCCAACACATCAATAATAGCCATATAGGCCAAGCGAGAAGTTAGAGGGCGAGTAAGTCTCGCATTTTCTCCGACATCAATATCTAGGGAGATATCACATATTCTTGATAGTGGTGTATTGGAAGGCATGAGCCCAATAACAATTACTCCAAAACTTTTAACTGTTTTAATGCTCTCAACCAGAGCCGCAGTATTTCCTGATTGAGATATTGCTACAACAACATCTCTATCATTGAGCGAATTAGCTGACATAAATTGAATATGAGGATCAGAAATACAAGAAGAGGGAATCTTGAGTCGAAAAAATTTATGTTGAGCATCCATGGCTATGGGCACAGAACCCCCAAATGCATAAAACTCAACCCTTTTAGCATTAGCGAGAGTTTCAATGGCTCTTTCAAGACATCGTTGATCAAGTTGGGATCTAACATTCAAAATTTCACTGATGGTGCTGTCAAAAACTTTTTCTGTAAGTTCTTGAATAGAATCCTCAGGATCAATTTCATAGGAATTAAAGTAGTCATCTGCAGCTAGTTGCTGAGCAAGAGTAAGTTTAAATTTTTGAAAGCCATCAAAATTCACTGCTTTGCAAAATCTGATTAAGGTAGGTTCACTAACACCTATTTCACTAGATGCTTGAGCAGTAGTTAACTCAATAATGGCACTAGGCTTGTTTAATATAAATTCAGCAACCTTTACTTCAGATTTTCTCAAGTTAGGCAGCGCTATTTTAATTTCTCTCAATAATTTAGTTTGCATAAAGGTTAGAATAGGCTTCTTA
>CALJGK010000066.1 GCA_938075195.1 uncultured SAR86 cluster bacterium | reverse complement strand
GATACTTAATCTTTGTTTTATTATTGTTATGGAATCAATAGGCGCCTTATCTAAAAAACTTTCGGATTATCTAGATCCAAAAAAAGTAGACCAAGTTAACAAGGCTTATCACTTTGCCTGCGAAGCACATTCTGGTCAATTGAGATCAAGTGGAGATCCTTATGTTACCCATCCGATCGCAGTGGCTACGATATTAAGTTCTTTTAGAATGGACGAAGATAGCCTAGCAGCAGCTATGCTTCATGACGTTATAGAAGATACGGGTATCCCAAAAAGCGTCATAGAAAAGAAATTTAATAAGGATGTTGCAGATCTCGTTGATGGAGTAAGTAAGTTAGATAAATTAACGATATCTAATCGGGCAACAGGCGAAGCGGAAAATTTACAAAAAATGGTTCTGGCTATGTCTAAAGACATCAGAGTCATCGTAGTTAAGCTTGCAGATAGACTTCACAATATGCGAACTCTGCTATACCTGAATAGAGAAAAACAGGTGAAGATAGCAAGAGAAACTTTAGAAATATATGCACCAATCGCTCACAGAATTGGGATGAATAATGTCTATCGTGAACTAGAAGATTTAGCATTTAAGGTTTTATATCCCACTCGCTCCGAACGGCTTACTGCTGCTGTAAAAAAGAATCGAGGAGGTCAAAAGAAGACATTAGACAAGATTCAAAAAGAATTAAATAAGAAGCTTCTTGATCAGGGAATTCCAGCCTTAGTAGAAGGAAGGGAGAAACACGTTTACAGTATTTACAGAAAAATGAAAGAGAGAAAAAGATCATTTGAAGAGATCATGGATGTGTACGCTATAAAAATTATAGTTGATACTCCTGAAAACTGTTACAGAACACTAGGCCACATACATAACCTGTATAAGCCGGTAGAGGGAAGATTTAAGGATTATATAGCCATACCTAAATCAAATGGCTATCAGTCCCTTCATACTGGTGTTGTGGGTCTAAGAGGCTTTCCAGTTGAAGTACAAGTGAAGACACAAGAAATGAACGATATGGCAGAAAATGGAATTGCTTCACACTGGCTATATAAGTCAGGCAATCAATCCGATACAAGTCCACAGGTTAGAGCAAGGAGATGGGTTGCGGGCTTACTGGAAATGAGAGAAAACTTTGAATCAACAGAAGAATTTATAGAATCGGTCAAAACAGATATATTTCCTGATGAGATCTATGTATTTACACCTCGTGGTGAAATTATTGAAATGTCTGGGGGTTCTACGGCTGTAGATTTTGCCTATGCCGTTCATACTGATATCGGTCACCATTGTAGAGCTTGCAGAATTAATAGGAGACTAGCGCCATTGAGTGTTCCTCTTGAGAGCGGCCAGACAATTGAAATAATAACTGAAAAAGTGCCACAGACTTCTCCTGCTTGGCTCAACTTTGCAGTAACGCCAAGAGCAAGAAATAGTATCCGACATTACCTTAGTAACTTAAAAACATCCGAAGCAAGAAAATTTGGAAAGACTTTACTTGATCAGTCTTTAGGAAATATGGATATCAAGCTTAGAGATATAGATAAATTGGAGCTCAGAAGAGTGCTAAATAATATTGGAGTTAGGAGCCTCAATAGATTACTTGAAGAAATAGGCCTAGGCCTAAGAGTAGGCAATATTGTCGCCCAGCAATTCATAGGCTTTCTTAAAGAGAACAAAAAAATCACATCAAAAAATATAGTGCCGTTAGAAATAACTGGCTCTGAGGGTCTAATAGTCAATTATGCTCCTTGCTGTAAGCCCATTCCTGGAGATTCCGTCATTGGTCACTTTACTGCTGAGCGTGGGCTAGTTGTTCATCAAGAAAGATGTAAAAATATTCTTTCGGTGAGAGAAGATCCACAACAATGTTTTCCAGTAAACTGGGGTGAGTCATCAGGCAAAGTATTTACAGCTGAGATCAAGGTAATTGCAAGAGATGAGCCTGGTCTTTTAGCTAATTTGGCCTCTGCAATAACAAGCCAAGAAACTAATATTAGCTCTATCCAGACTACTGAGATTAATACCGGAATGCATGAGTTCGTTTTACATCTGGAAGTATCTGATAGACTGCACTTATCTAGAATTTTAAAGAAAATAAGATCATTAAAGAGCCTGGTATCTGTTACCAGAATACATGATCACGAAATGAGACAAGCTAAAGCCTTACATTGATTATGAAAAAAAAGATCCAAACGAATAAAGCTCCCGCGGCAATCGGACCTTACTCTCAAGGTATAGAGACGGACGCCTTAATTTTCTTATCTGGTCAAATTCCTCTTAATCCGGATTCAATGGAGCTTGTAGAAGGAGATGAAAATCAAATCAGACAAGTATTTAAAAATGTACAAGCGCTTTGTGAAGAAGCGGGTCTTGATTTAGACCATATTGTTAAATTAAATGTTTCTCTTCAAGATCTTGCATTATTCAATTCAGTAAATGAAATTATGAAAGAACTATTTACTGAACCTTATCCTGCAAGAGCAGCCCTTCAGGTGGCCAAATTACCTTTAAACTCTTCTATTGAGGTTGAAGCTATTCTTGCTAAATCAAAATAAAAATCAATGACTGAAGAATCTAAAGATCTTCACTCAATTCAAAATTTAAAAGGTGTAGGACCAAAAGGTGCCTCTTCACTTAATAATCTAGGTATATTTTCAATTCCTGATGCCGCATTCCACTTACCTTTTCGCTATGAAGATAGAAGTTTTATTACCCCAATAAGTGAAGCAAACTATCAGACCAATGTTCTCGTAGAGGGCGAGATTATGAAGTCTACTGTAGTCTTTAGGGGTAGAAGAATGCTCTTTTCTGAAATTTATGACGGTACAGGCAGGATTACAATGAGAATGTTTAATTTTGCTATGGCTCAGCATAAAGCTCTTGAAACCGGGAAAATGATTAGATGCTTTGGCGTAATTACGCCAGGACCCAACGGTAAACAAATGATTCATCCGCAATATCAAGTATTTGAAAAAGATGATGTTATTGAGATAGATAAAAATCTTACTCCTATTTATCCTACTACTTCTGGACTACAGCAGAATAAATTAAAAAAAATTATTGAAAGCTCTTTAGATTTTTGCGATCAAAATAATCTCCTAAAAGAAGAGTCCAAGGATAAAAATTATTCGGAATATGGAAATCTACTCGAAACATTAAAATTTCTTCACAAACCTCCCGTTGAAACAAATTTAAATGAACTAATTGAAGGAAAGCATCCCGCTCAAAAATCTTTAATTAAGGAAGAATTAATAGCCCATATGCTTTGCGCTGGTATTTTAAAAAATGAATTAGAAGGAAGAAAAGGACCTTCTATGAAAGATGAATCCAAACATGAAGATAATTTTCTTAATTCACTGCCTTTTGATCTTACCAATGCACAACAAAAAGTTTGGAAAGAAATTAGCAGTGATTTGATGGCTGAAGTTCCAATGAGAAGGCTACTTCAAGGTGACGTTGGATCTGGAAAAACACTTGTAGGTGCTTTAGCTGCGCTGCATGCTGAGTCTAATGGCTGGCAGACTGCCCTTTTGTGCCCTACAGAAATTTTAGCAGAGCAACATTACAATTCATTCAAAGATTGGTTTGAGGAAATTGGTCTGAATGTAAAAATTCTTACGGGTTCCACTAAGGCTAAAGAGAGGAAAGTGCTCATCACAGAACTTGCCTCAGGAGAAATCGACATACTGATTGGGACTCATGCAATCTTTCAACTAGGAGTCGAATTTAAGAACCTAGGTCTTACTGTTATAGATGAACAGCATAGATTTGGAGTACATCAAAGATTTTCTATGCTAGAAAAGGGAGGAGCAGATAATCAAAGTCCACATCAACTGATCATGACAGCAACACCAATACCAAGAACACTTGCTATGACGGTATATGGCTCCTTAGAAACCTCTATTATCGACGAACTTCCACCTGGAAGAAATCCAGTCAAGACCTCTTCGAGGCCAGACTCTTTTAGAGATAAAGTCATTAAAAGAGTAGAAGAAGTCTGCTTAACCGATAAGAGGGCTTATTGGGTTTGTACTTTAATTGAAGACTCTGATGAACTTGAAGCTCAATCTGCAGAAGAGCTATTTAAAGAAATTTCTAGTTCTCTTCCTAAACTAAAAGTTGGACTTGTGCACGGAAGGCTTAAAAAAGAACAAAAGGACTCCGTCATAGATCAATTCAGAAAAGGGCTTATACAGCTGTTAGTTTGCACGACGGTTATTGAAGTCGGCGTCGATGTTCCTGAAGCAACTTTGATGATCATTGAAAATCCTGAAAGATTAGGACTGTCTCAACTTCATCAATTAAGAGGAAGAGTTGGCAGAAAAGCAAACACAGAGTCGCATTGCCTTTTGCTTTATAAAGAACCGCTTTCTGTTTTAGCAGAAGAAAGAATAAAAACTATGGAAGCTACTAATGATGGTTTTCAAATAGCAGAAAAAGATCTTGAACTTAGAGGTGCGGGTGATATCTATGGACTAAGGCAGTCGGGTCTGATGGATTTGAAGATAGCCAATCCTATAAGAGATTCAGATTTGTTAGTGGATGCTCAAAAAGAAGCTCTCGAAATAGGTAAAAATGAAATTGAATTCGCTAAGACTATCGTAGATAGGTGGATTGGCAATAGAGTAGACTACTCAGATTCTTAAGAGCTTATTTCCAATAAATAGAATTTTCTGGATGGCGCCGGATAACCCTCAATTGTAAGCGATGGATCATCTGGCTTTAATGCTGCTTCAAAAGACTTAAAGGGCATCCATCGTGTTTTTCTCTGCTCTAGATGATTAGTCAAAATACTTTCAGTTTCCATAACCAAGCTCAATCCAAGCTCATCAAATATTGCCTTACAACCTTTATCGCTATGGACAAAGTGGACATTTGGCATTGAGGCGTACCTGTCACTGGGTTCTAATGCAAAATCATATTCCTCCGGGGCAACAATAGTCTCAATAATAATTTGTCCATTCGGTTTTAAAAATTCCTTTAGTATCTTTAAGTGTTCTTTTGGATTTCTTTGATGATACAAAAGACCCATACTAAAAATACAATCAAACTTTGTTTCCTTAATTCCAGAATCTTCTAGCCTTTCAGGAATCATTTTGATTTGAAGAGGGCCAATTAGTTTATTGATAGCTAAAAATTGCGAGAGATGCATAAGGTTTGGTTCCAAGCATAGAACCTGATTAGCGCCCATGCCCAACATTCTGAATGCATAGTAGCCATTTCCTGATCCCACATCCAATATTGACTTACCGGCTAAATCGATTCCAAGCGACTGGAATCTTTTCCATTTCATATCAGAGTTCCACTCGCTATCGACAAGAAGCTGATTGATACGAAACGGGCCTTTTCTCCATGGAAGAAATTGAAGCAATATGCCTTCTATTTGGTCAATATCTTGACTATGGTCGTCCACCCCTACTTCGTTGACCAAATCGATTGCAGATGACTGCAATAAGGGCAGACTATCCAATAAATCTAGCCATAAGTTTATTCTCTTATCTTTTTTATCCCCAAATGGATTAATAGAGTAAACACTTAATAAATCATCAATTTCTTGCGAGATGAACATTTTTATTTTATAAACTTGTAAGTTCTGAAGTTCAAATTAGAAAGTATTTTTTCCACTCTAGAGAATCCAGAATTTGTGGCTCTTTTGATATGATCTTTCTCTCTTTCTGTTATTAGCACACCGTCTAAAGAGTCTCTTTTGCTCGCAATCTCCATATCAGAATAACCATTAGCTGATTTAAATCTATGATGTGTTTTAAATACACGATTTGTTTCGAATCTATTATCGAAATGAATCTTTTCAGACAGTATTAATATGCCTCCGGGCAATAATGACTTAAAAATTTTATTAAAAAGATTATCCCTTTGATCAAGATCAAGGAATTGGATGACATAATTAATAACCACTACAGAAGCGTTCTCAAGATTGCTATGCATAATGTCTTCAGTCTTAAATTCTATATGTTTAGAATCAATTTGAGTTTTAAATCTTTTCTTACATTCATTAATCATCGCCTCAGAATTATCAATCGCAATTACGTGAGACGACTTAGCTCCACTTAAAATGGCAGCACTAGAAGCTCCTAGAGAACAGCCTATATCGTAGCAATTTGTATTCTTTTGATAGTGCTGTTGACTCAAATATCTGATTATATTCAGACTAGTTCTATAACCCGGCACAGATCGATCGATCATATCTTCAAAAACTTCAGTGACTTCTTGATTGAAACTGAATGGTAAACCGCTTAAATTACCGTCTTCAAAAATATTATCCTGCTTTCCCATAAGACCCATTGTAAAATCTAAATATAAAATATGTCTAATTACTCACTTAAATCTCCAGAAACTTCTCAGGAATGGGAAGACTATCTTCTATTCAGATGGGAAATCTTAAGAAAGCCTTTGGGAATGTCTCAGGAGTCTCTGGCAGACTCTATCGAAGAAGATAGTTTTCACATCATGGGGATCGATGACCAAAATGAAGTGATAGCTTCTGGAAGAATACATTTTAATTCAGATTTAGAAGCACAAATACGTTACATGGCTGTTAAAGATAACTTTAAACGGATGGGTATAGGCTCTGAAATTGTCAGCTTATTAGAAGACCATGCATTATCACAAGGAGCAGAAACTGTTGTGCTTAATGCTAGAGAAAAAGCTATAAAATTTTATACGAGACTCGGGTATGAAGAGTTAGGCCCGTATACTTCTGATACGGGCATACCTCATAAAACTATGAAGAAATTATTAAATTCTAAAGAAGAGGTGCAATAACCAAACTAACAATGGCCATTACGTTGATTAAGATATTCATAGAAGGTCCAGATGTATCCTTGAAAGGATCTCCTACTGTATCGCCAACAACAGCTGCAGTATGAGTCTCTGTTCCTTTACCACCTAAGTTACCTTTTTCAATATACTTCTTAGCATTATCCCAAGCACCGCCGGCATTAGCCATAAAGAGTGCCATTAGGACGCAGACCAACAGCCCACCAGCTAACATTCCACCAAGCGCTTCAGCACCAATTCCAAGTCCTACCAAAGGAGGAGCAGAAACAGCGATAACTCCAGGCAGGAGCATTTTTTTAAGAGCAGCAGCGGTTGCAATATCAACGCATTTTTCTGTATCAGGCTCAGCAGTACCTTCTAATAACCCGGGAATTTCTTTGAACTGTCTTCTGATTTCATTAATCATTTCAAATGCTGCATCGCCTACGGCTGTCATCGTTATTGATGCTATAAGGAAAGGTATAGCCCCTCCTATAAAGACACCGATCAAAACAATAGGATCAGATAAAAGTAATTCTAATGGCTCTGATCTATTAGCAGAAACTGTAGAAACAAAAGCTGAAATAATCGCTAATGCAGCTAAAGCAGCTGCTCCTATTGCGAAACCTTTACCGATGGCAGCAGTAGTGTTGCCTTGCTCATCTAGCTCATCAGTAATTACTCTAGTTTCAGATGGCATACCTGCCATTTCTGCTATTCCCCCAGCATTATCTGCAACCGGACCATACGCATCAATAGCCATGGTTATACCTACAGTTGAGAGCATTCCTACAGCCGCAATACCCACACCATATAAACCAGTAAGTTCGGTAGAGAGGTAAATGATTAAAATGATACAAGCTACAGGAAGAACAACCGATTGCATACCTACCGAAAGTCCTGTAATCATTACCGTTGCGGGGCCGGTTTGACCCGATTCAGCTATTTTAATTACTGGAGTAGAACCTGTGTAATATTCTGTAATTAGGCCAATTGCTATGCCGCCTACGGAACCACAAACTACTGCAAGCCACACATCTACACCGTTAGCACCAACTAAGGCCGTTGTTAAGAAATAAGCTGCAATTACAAAAATGAATGGTGCACCCATTGTTCCCCATCTCATCGCATTTGCAGGCGAAGATTTAGAAAATAATCTAACAATAATTATCCCTAGAATAGATGCTATAAGACCTATTGAGGCTAGAGCAAGCGGCAAAAACATCATGCCCTCTTTTTGCGCTTGAGAAAATTCAGAAGTAATAAGGTAAGTTGATGCGATTGCTATACAAGCAACCATTGAACCACAATATGATTCAAAAATATCTGAACCCATCCCTGCAATATCTCCTACATTATCACCAACATTGTCAGCTATAACACCAGGGTTTCTAGGATCATCTTCAGGTATTCCAGCTTCGAGTTTACCTACTAAATCAGCACCTACGTCAGCACTTTTAGTATAGATTCCTCCACCTACTCTAGAAAAAAGAGCAACTATAGAGGCGCCCATTGCAAACCCTTCAATAGAGTGCGCATCTCCACTGAGGATATAAAACATACTTCCTAAGCCAATTAATCCCAGAGAAGCAACACAAAGACCCATGATAGAGCCACCATAAAAAGCTACCGATAGAGCAGCCTCTGCACCAGATTGAGAAGCAGCTGTGGCAGTTCTAACATTAGCTTTTGTTGCCGCATACATACCAATCCAACCGGCGATTGATGAGGATAATGCTCCTGCAAGGACTGCTAAGGCTGTGCCTTCTCCAAGCGAGAACCAAACCAAAATAATTACTACAAGTGCAAATATACTCAGGTAGGTGTACTCAGTTTTCATAAAGGTCATTGCGCCTAGATGAATCTGATCACCAATTTTCTTTACCTTTTCGTCACCCTCAGGGAATCTGGTGACAACAATATAAATACCCAATGCAACTATTAATCCGAAGACTCCTAGTAATGGCGGGATTATAAGATAACTTTCTAACATTTTTTCTCCTCAAAAATACTATAATTCTTATTATTAAGCGCGGAATTCTAACGGAATAGGGCTTTAATTTAAATATTAATTTTCTGAATGAAAGGTCTCAGAATTAAATTCGTCTTCAGATTTGGCTACAACACAAGAGACCATGGCGTCTCCACATACATTTACAGCAGTCCTAGTCATGTCCAATAGCCTATCTACACCTATAATTAATGCTATACCTTCAACTGGTAGACCAACTTGCTCTAGAACCATAGCCAGCATAATCAAGCCTACACCGGGAACGCCGGCAGTTCCTATAGATGCTAAGGTTGCCGTAAGAATGACCATCAAATAATCAACCATAGTTAAGTCAATGTTATAAGCCTGAGAAATAAATACAGTAGCTATACCTTGCATAATCGCAGTTCCATCCATGTTGATGGTGGCCCCAAGCGGAACGGTAAAAGAACCTATAGATGAATTTACGCCTAGTTTGTTCTTAACTGTGTCCAGCGTTATTGGCATGGTTGCACTACTAGAAGATGTGCTGAAAGCAAATATTGCCAATGATCTAACTTTCATAAAGAATTTGAAAGGGTTTAGCTGAGCTAAGAGATATAAAAGACCTCCATAAGTAAAAAATGCATGAAAAATTAAAACAAAGACTAGCAAAAAGAAGTACTTCGCTAAATCACCGATCATACTAAAACCTTGAACTGCAAAAAGGGAGAAAAGCAGTGCAAATATACCGTATGGTGCAAGCTCAATAAGCATTTTAACTAAACTTAAAATAACATTATTGATAGTTTCAAAAGAAGCCTTTAATGCATCTCCAGAAGAACCAAGGCTTTTCAATGCAATTCCGAACAGTAAAGAAAATACAATAATCTGTAGCATATTGCCCTCTGCCATAGCTGCAACAGGATTCGTTGGAAAGATATTAATCAGGACCTCTTTTAAAGAAGGCGCTTCAGTTGATTGAAATGCAGTAGGTAAGGCAAGATCTACGCCGACACCTGGTTGAAATAGTAAAGCAAAGGTAAGAGCTATAGAAATCGCTATTGCCGTTGTTAAAAGATAAAGAGATAAGGTCTTCAGACTAATCGTTCCAATTCTTGAACTAGATGAGATCGATACAACTCCGCATACAAGGGAGAAGAACACCAAGGGAACGATTACCAACCTCAAAGAGGCGATAAAGATTTGGCCCATAACATCCAAAAGACCTTCAGTAAAAAAACTGATCAATATTAATTGACCAATTTCGCCTAAATAGCCCGCATCATTAATTACCTTAAGAAGAATACCTCCGCTCATAGCCAAAACCATGGAGAGTACTATTCTAGAAGTTAAGCTCATAAACTAATCTATTTCTACCATTTCAAAATCCTCTTTACCAACCCCACAATCTGGACAAATCCAATCCTCAGGAACATCTTCCCACTTAGTTCCGGGTTCAATACCATCATCTGGCCAACCCTCTTCTTCATCATAAATTAGTCCACATACAATACATTCCCACTTTTTCAATGCATACTCCTTCTTCAAAAAAATACATTCTAACTCAACTTTATTATGAACTTAGACTAAAGTAGCACTCTTCCTAAGAAGTATTAACCACTAATGTTAAAAACACACAAAATTTTTAGTTTTTTTAGACTGATGAGGGCAGACAAGCCGATAGGAACAACGCTTTTATTATGGCCAACATTATCATCTTTCTTCATTTTAACTGCTGGCAACCCTGATTTATTTCTCATGTCTTTATTTGTGCTGGGGACTTTCTTTATGCGTTCCGCTGGTTGTGTAATTAATGACTATTTTGATAGAAATTTTGATGGAAAGGTAACCAGAACGAAAAACAGGCCTCTAGTAATTGGTGACATTACTGAAAAAGAGGCGCTGGTATTATTCTTTTTCTTAATTTTATTATCTACAAGCTTGCTGTTATGGATGAATTATCTAACTTTCCTTATGGCGTTAATTGGATTAATGCTAGCTATCATCTATCCACTCACCAAAAGATTTTTTTCTATTCCACAGATATTTCTAGGATTAGCATTTTCTTGGGGAATAATCATGGTCTCAACTGCTGAGTTGAATGAGGTAACTGAAATTAGTTTATTGTTATTTACCTCATGTTTTTTTTGGATAATGGCATATGACACAGCTTATGCTCTTTGTGATAAAGAAGACGATCTTGGAATAGGAATAAATTCATCCGCAATTGTATTTGGTGAAAATGTACGCATATTCTTCTACATATTCCACATAATATCCTTATCAGTTTTAATTTTAGTGTCCTACATACTGGATTTTCACTTTAGCTTTTATTTCTTTGCAATGATCAGTTTGCTTTTAGCTCTTTATCAAGGGTTTTTAATAAAGGATCATGATCATCTAAACTGCTTAAAGGCCTTCAAGAATAATAACTGGCTTGGCTTGTCTATTTTTTTGGGTTCAATAGCAGGTGTCTCCCTGTGAAAGTTAAGTTTCTAAATTCCATTGAACAGATTTCAAAAGAAGATTGGGATGGAAATCTAAACAATAAATATCCCTTCTTGAAATATGAATTCTTAAAATGTCTTGAAATAACTAACTGTGTTTCACCTGATCAAGGATGGCAGCCCCTTCATCTAGTGGTTACTGAAGAAGATCAGATTATTGCCGTAATGCCTTTATATATAAAAACAGACTCTCAAGGAGAGTTTATATTTGATTGGTCTTGGGCTGATGCTTTCTACAGAAATGGCTTGGAATATTATCCAAAATTAGTCAGTTCTATTCCATTCACTCCAGCTAGCGGTCCGAGGATATTAATTTCAGATAAAACTAAGGAAGATAGAGTTATAAAAATTGTTAGCGAGGCTTTGCGAGATCTTGCTGAAGATCAAAATTTTTCAAGTGTGCATATCTTGCTTGCAGAAAAGGATGAGATCACTAAATTCTCTCAAGAAGACTTTAGCTTAAGAACAAGCTACTCATTCCATTGGTTCAATAAGGACTATGAAGACTTTGATTCTTTCTTACAAGACATGACTTCCAGACAAAGAAAAAATATAAGAAAGGAAAGGGGTAAGATTTCTAAGCAAGGGGTAACTCTTACAAGAATCAAAGGTGAAGATATCACAATTAAAATGATCGAAACTTTCTATCAGTTTTATCAAGTCACCTATCTAAAAAGAGGCATGAGGGGTTACTTAAATTTTGAATTTTTTAAAGCGATTGTAGAATTTGTTCCCGAGTCAATTATGTTGGTATTGGCAAAGAATAGAGATGGAGATTTTGTAGCTGGCGCTTTGAACTTTTACGATGACAAGAAGCTTTATGGACGTTACTGGGGTTGTTTAGAGGAATATGATTCTCTCCACTTTGAAACTTGCTACTATCAAGGTATAGAATTTTGTCTAGAGAGAGGCCTTAATTCTTTTGACCCTGGCGTGCAAGGAGAGCATAAAATAAAACGGGGATTTTGCCCCATAGAAACTTATTCTGCTCATTGGATTAAAGATATAAGATTCAAAGAAGCAATAGATGATTTTTTAGAAAGAGAAAGAGCCCATATCCTAGAATACAATCAAGACAGAAAATCGATGTTGCCTTTTAAGGAAGAAATTACTACTGAGATATATGACAGATTATAAAGTTCTCAATGAAAAGACTCTTCAAGAAGGGTTTTCTTTTCTTGCAAAGAAAGAACCGAAATTTAAAAAAATTCTTGAAGAAAAAAATTATAAGATTAATCCTTTTAATAAGAAAGAGGGGTTTGAAGGCCTGATAAGTTTAATAGTCGAACAACAATTATCAGTTGCGTCTGCAAATGCAATCTTTGGAAGATTAAAATTATTGGTTAAGCCATTTAAGCCTGCAGCATTCCTGGAAATTGATACGGTTAAATTCAAGGAAGCTGGTTTAAGCAAGCAGAAGATTGATTACTGTTCGGGTATTGCAAACCTAATTATTAATAAAGAATTAGATCTTGATGGACTTTCAAAAAAGACAGATTCGGAAGTCATAAAAGAGTTAGTCAAAGTCAGAGGTATTGGAGAATGGACTGCTCAATGTTATTTGATGGCATGTCTAAAAAGACTAGACGGTTGGCCATCCTCAGATTTAGGATTAATTGTTGCTATTCAGAGATTGAATGGTCTTAAAGATAGGCCGGATTATTTGACAATAGAAAAAATGTCAGAACCTTGGTCTCCCTATAGAACCTTAGCTGCGTTAATATTATGGTCTACTTATGATAAAGAATAAGGCAATCATATCGAAGAATAGTCAAAGAGGTCTTAACCAGCTTTTGCGACTATATGAAAGAAACTATCAAAAACTGGTCAGTTTCTTTCCTCTCAATAAAACTGAAAATCAAATTCATTATCTAATTCCTGAAGGGCCTCTTAATTATGAGATTCGTATTACCTGTAAAAAACTTTCCAAACACACTTCTATAATAGATATAAAGAAATCAAAATCATTTTCCTTAATGCAAGATACTAGAATTGAAATATTCATTTATCATGACGCAAAAATGGCTGAAGTCAGGAAATTTAATGACAAAAAACAATTTTGGTTGAGGAATAAGTATCCAAATAAAAATATGTTAAGTAGGGATGAAAAATTCCAATGGAATTATTTTCTTGAAGAATTCTTAACGCACACAAAGAAACATGGTCTAAGTATATTAAAAAATGCACTATAAAAGTGCAATTGCACTTAATTAGTACTTTTAATAGATAAAAATTCTATTTTTTGCACAGAAAATGTTCTTTTCTGAGTTTCTGCATGATAAAATCTACTCACTTTAAATATGAATGGAGAAACTAAATGACAAAATATGAATATATTTGGCTAGACGGATATGAACCTGAAGCCAATCTAAGAAGTAAAGTTAAAGTCACTGACGGGGAACCGCCTGCGTGGTCTTTTGACGGCTCTTCAACTATGCAAGCCGAAGGTGGCAGCTCAGATTGCATCTTGGTACCAGTAGAGCAATATGAGAATCCAACTAATGAAGGATCTTTGGTAATGTGCCAAGTTGAAACTGGTGAACATGAAACGCATCCCTCTAATTCTAGAGCTGCTGCAGAAGCTGTAGTGACTGATGAATGGTGGTTTGGCTTTGAGCAAGAGTATTTCTTTACTGATAAAGATGGAACTATTCTTGGATGGGAAGATGGAACCCCTAGCAGACCTCAAGGAGAATATTACTGCGCAGTTGGAGCTGGTAATGTTGTGGGAAGAGAAATAAGTGATGCGCACTTGGATGCTTGCTTGGATGCTGGCATTGAACTAACCGGAACTAATGCAGAGGTTGCTCTTGGGCAGTGGGAATACCAATGTCTAGGTAAAGGAATCAAAGCAGGTGATGATCTTTGGGTTAGCAGATACTTATTACATAAAGTAGCAGAAGAATTTGGTGTTTCAGTTAATTTCCATCCTAAGCCTAAATCTGGTGATTGGAATGGGTCTGGAATGCATGCCAACTTCTCTAATGAAGCTATGAGAACTGCAGGGTCAGAAGAACTATTCAATTCAATGTGTGAAAAGCTTGGAGCTGTTCACAATGAAGGAATTGCTCTATACGGATCAGACAATGACATGAGGTTGACCGGACTACATGAAACTCAGAGCATAGACCAATTTTCTTATGGTGTAAGCGATAGAGGCGCAAGTATCAGAATTCCTATCTACACAGTAGAGCACAATTGGAATGGTTATCTTGAAGACAGAAGACCTGCTTCAAACGCTGATCCATACAAAATCATAGCTCACCTAGTAGGAACCTTAAATTCATAATTAACTTTGATGGATAATCCGGAGATCCTATCTCCGGATGTCTATTGTGAGTAACGTGAATCAATCTCTTCTTTCTGAACTCAATACGGGTATTGTTATTCTAGACACTGCCTTAAGAGTTAAATTTATAAATGCTTCTGCTCTAACAATTCTGGACACTACGGAAAAAATGTCTGTGGGTCAGAAGATAGATCAACTTTTTTACGAAGATCCGGAGAGTTTTGAAGCTTTCAATGAATCTGTCGAACAAAAAAGAAGCTTCACAAAAACAGATGCAGTTTTGAATTTAAAAAAAGGCAGTAAGGTTTTATGTACTTATATTGCCCATCCATTAAGAGATAATAATGAAAATGGATTACTGCTTGAGATAATTAATAAAGAAGCATCTTCTGAGCTAATTGAAAGATATAGGATGAGAGCAAACCAACAAATTTCTCAAGACTTCGTCAGGCAACTAGCGCACGAAATTAAGAATCCTCTTAGTGGAATAAGAGGTTCTGCTCAACTCCTAAGCAATAAACTCAATACTCAAGAACTTAGAGAATATACTGATATTGTGATTAAACAGACCGATAGACTTACATCATTGGTTGATAATATTCTCGGACCAAATGAGAAGCCTGATTTCCAATATCAAAATATTCATTATCCAATTGAAAACGTTTTAAATCTTATAGAAAACGAATCAGGATACAAAAATATTAAAGTATCTAAAGATTTTGATCCGAGCATACCAGACTTATATATTGATAGTTATTTAATAGAAAATAGCATTTTAAATCTTACTAAGAATGCCCGTGATGCTTTAATGGACTCTGAAACCTCCTCGCCAGAAATTAATATCATTACAAGAATTTCACACGGAGAAATTATTGATGGAGAAAAAAATTCAACAGTTTGTAAGATATCAGTAGTAGATAATGGCCCTGGAATCCAAGAAGAAATCAAAGACTCAATCTTCTTTCCAATGATTACAGGTAAGGATAAAGGGACCGGTCTAGGCCTCTCTATTACTCAAGGAATTATCTCTCAGCATAAAGGTAATATTCATTTCACAAGTGAACCCAATCGAACTGAATTCTTTATAAATATCCCTATCAATGCCAATAAAGAACTAGACTTAAAGATTGCAAATGGATAAAAGTATTTGGGTTGTAGATGACGATGAGTCTATCCGTTGGGTACTTGAAAAGGGTCTCGGAGAGAGTGGCATGGATGTTCAAACATTCGATTCCGCCAATAAAGTTATTAAAAGACTAGAAACAGAAAACCCTCAACTAATATTAACTGACATAAGAATGCCAGGGCCTAGTGGAATAGATCTGCTTGATAAAGTCAAAGAACTCCGTCCTGATATACCTGTAATTATTATGACCGCTCATTCAGATCTTGAAAGTGCAGTGGAGTCTTATGAGCATGGAGCATGGGAGTACCTCCCCAAGCCCTTCGATATTGAAGAGGCAGTATCTATGATTAAAAGAGCAACTGCTTCAGAAGATACTGATAAAGAAGATATTACTGTTACTCAAGCTGAGGTTATCGGCGAAGCCCCCGCCATGCAAGAAGTCTTTAGAGCTATTGGTAAACTTTCAAATTCCAATTCAACGGTTTTACTTATTGGAGAGTCGGGAACTGGGAAGGAACTAGTTGCAAGAGCTCTTTTTCAGCATAGCCCAAGGAAAGATAAACCCTTCATAGCTCTTAATATGGGTGATATTCCAAAAGAGCTTTTAGAGGCCGAACTTTTTGGTCACGAGAAAGGTGCTTTTACTGGAGCAGATGAAAGAAGAATCGGAAGATTCGAACAAGCAAATGGTGGAACCTTATTTCTAGATGAAATAGGTGATATGCAATTAGAAACTCAGACAAGATTATTAAGAGTTTTGTCTAATGGAGAATTTTATAGAGTTGGAGGCAGAGAGCCAATAAAAGTAGATGTGCGAATAATTACCGCCACTCATCAGAATATAGAAAGTCTTGTGAAAGCAGGAAGTTTTCGCGAAGACCTTTTTCATAGACTCAATGTAATAAAACTTTCACTGCCTAAGCTAAATGAAAGAAAAGAAGATATCCCTGCACTGGTTAAACATTTTTTTCAGGATTATTCGGATGAACTCAAAGAAGAAAAAAAATATCTTTCAGCTGAAGTTGAGGAATATTTTATGACTCTTTCTTGGCCTGGCAATGTAAGACAACTTGAAAATACTTGCAGATGGTTAACTGTCATGTCCCCAAGTAGAGAGATTAAGCTTGAAGATTTACCTGACGACCTCAAAGTAGAAAATGTAGAAAATTTAAATGATTGGGCCAAAGTACTTCAGTCTTGGTCTGAGAATTACCTTGCGAAAGGGAATAATAATTTATTAGAAGAGGCCATACCTGAATTTGAAAGAACAATCATTAAAGTAGCACTAAAGAAGACAATGGGACGGAAGAAGGAAGCTGCAGAGTTATTAGGATGGGGCCGTAACACCCTCACCAGAAAGATTAAAGAGCTCGGTATAGATAATTAATTCTTCACTAAGGGCATGCCGCTCTGAACCCAATTCATAATCCCACCTGATAAAACATTAACATTCGTGAAGCCCTGCTTCATTAAATCTCCAGCTGCCTTAGAGGAATTAGTACCGGTGCTACAAATTAATATTACACAATCTTCTTCTGTTGCCTTAAAAAGAGAATCCCCTTTCACTAAACTACTTGGCTGGATATTAAGAGCCCCTGCAATTGATCCTGCCCCATATTCTGCTGAGCTCCTGAGATCATAAACAAGAGGGTCACCTTTATTGATGAGCCTTGTCATCTCGGAGGTATCTAATTTTGTACCACCTTTTCGTCTTTCATAAATAATTAGAATTACAATAAGAGATAAGAGAACTAGTACAGCTAAAAAATTGTCACCTAAAAACACCAGGAATTTATTCATATCCGGACAGGATTATATAGATTACTAAGTTAAAATATAAAAAACTTTTAATAATATGAAGAAATCAAATCTAGTTCTTGTGAGACATGGCCAAAGCGAATGGAATAAAAAAAATTTATTTACGGGTTGGAAAGATCCTAAATTAACTGAACTAGGAATTGAAGAGGCGATAACGGCAGGCAATTTATTAAAGTTAAGAAATATTGAATTCGATATCATGTTTACTTCAGACTTGTTTAGAGCGCAAGAAACTGGACGCTTGATACTTGAACAAATGGATCAGAGTTCTATTCTGACAATAAAAGATCAATGCCTAAATGAAAGAAACTACGGGGAATTAGCTGGACTCAATAAGGATGATGCTAGAAAGAAATGGGGCGAGGAGCAAGTTCATATTTGGAGAAGGTCTTTTGATATACCTCCACCTGGAGGAGAAAGTTTAAAAAATACCGCAGAAAGAGTTCTTCCTTACTTTGAAACAGAGATAATGCCTAAGGTGAAAGATGGATTAAATATTCTTATAGCTGCTCATGGGAATTCGTTAAGAGCGCTCGTAATGGAAATAGAATCAATTAGCTCAGAAGATATTGTAAAACTAGAGATAGCTACAGGTGATCCATTAACTTATGAATGTTCAAAGGGAAAAATTCAAAGGACCAACTAGAATCTAACTTCTATACCTGAAGCGCGCATAGCCTCTTTTGCTTCTTTGATTGTATATTCTGAAAAGTGGAAAATACTTGCTGCCAAAACAGCCTCAGCTCCACCTACTTTTATGCCATCAATTAAATGATCAAGATTACCTACCCCTCCGGAAGCGATCACTGGAAGAGATATTCCATTCGAAACCTGAAATACTAAATCATTATCAAAGCCTTCTTTTGTGCCATCTCTATCCATACTAGTCAATAAAATCTCACCAGCACCATAGTCTGCAACCTGCTGGGTCCAGCTTAAAACATCCATGCCGGTTCTATTCCTGCCACCGTAAGTCACTACTTCCCAAAAATCTTCTGATTGACTGGATGCTTTAGCATCAACTGCTACGACAATGCATTGAGATCCAAACTTGTCTGCAGCTTCTTTAACAAAATCAGGGTTTTCTACCGCAGAAGTATTAATACTGACTTTATCTGCCCCTGATCTTAGCAATCTCTTGATATCATCTATGCTTCTGACGCCACCTCCAACGGTTAGCGGTATGAACACCTGGCTTGCTATGCTTTCAACAGTTTTATATGTGGTTTCTCTAGTTTCGTGGCTGGCCGTAATATCAAGCATTGTAATTTCATCTGCACCTTCTTTATCGTATCTTTTTGCAATCTCAACAGGATCTCCAGCATCCCTAATATTTAAGAAGTTTACACCTTTCACAACTCTCCCTTTATCAACATCAAGACAAGGGATAATTCTTTTTGCGACGGCCATAATTATTTGCTTAAGATCTCCAAGACATCTGAATAGGTAAAAGCTTCTTCATATAATGCTCTCCCACAAATAACACCAGAAATAGTTTTTTGATCGGCGAGTTGTTTTATGTGATCAAGAGAAGATACTCCTCCAGATGCAATTACTGGAATATCAGTTTGCTGTGCTAATTCTGCAGTCGCTTCAATATTAGGTCCCATCATCATTCCATCTTTTGAAATATCTGTGAAGATAATCGCTGCAACAGGATCCTCTTCAAATTTTTTAACTAGATCTGATGGGGTAATTTCAGATCCCTGTAACCAACCTTGTGTTTTAACTAGTCCCTCCAGGGCATCTATTCCTAACACTAATCTTTGGGGATAACGTTTACAGAATGCTTTCAACATATCAGGATCTTCTACTGCAGAAGTTCCCATAATGACTCTTTCAATTCCCTTTTCTAGATAATTCGAAGCTGAATCAAAATTCCTGATACCTCCTCCAACTTGTATTCTCTTTTGGGAGAATTCAGAAGCTATCGAATAAATAATTTCATGATTCACTGGCTTGCCATTAATCGCTCCATCCAAATCAACAATGTGTAAAAGCTCGGCGCCTTGAGAAAACCAAGAACCAGCCGTTGATAATGGATCTTCTGAAAAGATGGTCTCTTCATCCATCTTCCCTTCCCTCAATCTAACGCATTTACCTTCTTTAAGATCTATCGCTGG
Organism: uncultured SAR86 cluster bacterium; assembly: GCA_938075195.1. GTDB lineage: Bacteria > Pseudomonadota > Gammaproteobacteria > Magnimaribacterales > Magnimaribacteraceae > Magnimaribacter. Next base: position 857 of record CALJGK010000066.1, on the reverse strand, counting down.
AATCACTAACATTCATACACTCCAATCTAAAAAATTTTTATACAACTCAAGACCTGCAGTTTGGCTTTTTTCAGGATGAAACTGGACAGCGAAAATATTATCTTTAGCTAGAGATGAAATAAATCTTTCGCCATGAATGGTTTCAGTCAATGCATCCTCAGAAGAAAGACAACAGTAACTATGAACAAAGTAAAAGAAGCTCGAATCATCAATATTCTTTAATAATGGATGCTCTTTTAAAAACTTAACTTGGTTCCATCCCATATGAGGAACCTTTATTTCTTTAGAGGATTGAATTTTAGTTACCTTCCCATCAAGGATACTTAATCCTTCCACTCCATCATTTTCTTCACTGGATTCTAGAAGCATTTGCATCCCCACACATATTGCTAAGGTAGGTTTTCTTTTAACTTCTTCAAGTACAGTTTCTTTTAACTCTACAGAGAAAGCTTCCATGCAATCCTTAATAGCTCCTACTCCTGGAAATACTAACTTATCTGATTTTTTAATAACCTCTAGATCAGAAGAAACCGTTATGGTTTCAGAAACAGACACAGCCTCTAGTGCTTTACTTACAGAATGAAGATTTCCCATTCCATAGTCGATAACAACAACTTGTGTCATTTTTTAAAGTCCTACAAAGCTCCTTTTGTGGAAGGAATGATATCTTGTTGCTTTTCGTCTATTTCAACAGCCATACGCATTGCTCTGCCAAAAGCCTTAAATATGGTCTCTATTTGATGATGAGTATTTTCTCCCGAAAAGTTCTCTATGTGTAATGTTAGAAACGCATGGTTAGAAAGAGATTGAAAAAAGTGCTCGAACATATTCACATCAATTCCTCCTACGTCTTCACT
>CALJGK010000065.1 GCA_938075195.1 uncultured SAR86 cluster bacterium | reverse complement strand
TCCGCTTGTACAACAAAGAGGTAAAGCAGTAATTGATGCGAGAGGTGCTTCATCAGCAGCTTCAGCAGCAAATGCTGCCATAGATACTATCAAATCTGTTATTAACCCAACCGAAGATGGAGATTGTTTCAGTGCAGCTATAGCGAGTGATGGCAGTTATGATGTTCCTGAAGGACTAATTTTTGGTTTTCCGCTTAGAACAACTCAGGAAGGAACAGTTGAAATAATCCAAGGTGTTGAACTTAATGATTTTGCGCAAACAAAAATAAAAGTAACTACTGACGAATTACAATCGGAAAGAGAAGCTGTGGCAGACTTAATTAGCTAGCCTTTAGATTTCATTTGTGGAAACAGGAGTACATCTCTAATTGACTGTGCTCCTGTTAAAAGCATTACTAACCTATCTACTCCTATCCCTACTCCCGCACAAGGAGGTAAGCCATACTCTAGGGCTTCAATGTAATCTGCATCAAACTCCATAGCTTCCTCGTCCCCTGCAGATTTCTGATTAACCTGTTCATGGAAACGTTCTGCTTGATCCTCTGGATCATTTAATTCGGAAAAGCCATTTGCTATTTCTTTTCCGCCAATAAATAATTCAAATCTATCGACTTCTAAAGGATTATTATCTGATGATCTTGATAAAGGAGACACATCCTTCGGATAGCCAGTTATAAAAGTTGGCTCAATCAAGTTACCCTCTACTAGCTCTTCAAAAAGTTCAAATAACAGTTTGCCATCTGACAAATTATCAACATTGTCTATATTAAGTTTCTTTGCTGTTTCCAATAAAAAGCTTCTATCCTCCAACGAAGAAGGATCAACGGAGAGTTTCTGTGATACAGCTTCTTTGAGTGTTACTCTAGTAAATGGTTTAGAAAAATCTAAACTTTGTCCATTATGCTCGATAACTGATGTTTCAAATACTTCAGTAGTCAGGTCATTAAATAGTTTCTCTATGAAATTCATTTGATCATTAAAATCTGCATAAGCTGAATAATATTCAAGCATTGTAAATTCGGGATTATGTTTTGTTGAGAGCCCCTCATTACGAAAATTTCTATTTATTTCAAAAACTCGCTCTAGTCCACCGACAACCAATCTTTTAAGATAAAGCTCGGGAGCTATTCTCAAATAAAGATCCATATCAAGGGCATTATGATGAGTAGTAAATGGTTTAGCAGCGGCCCCACCTAAAACTGAGTGCATCATGGGAGTTTCTACTTCAAGATATTCATGTTTAGTAAAGAAATCTCTTATCGAACTAATAATTTGACTCCTTTTTTTGAATACTTCTAAGCTTTCTGGATTCGTTATTAAATCTAAGTACCTTTTCCTATATCTTTGTTCTGTGTCGACTAGCCCCAAATGTTTCTCAGGTAATGGCCTTAAGGACTTGGTCAGCATTTCAATTGAATCAGCATGTACAGTTAACTCACCAGTTTTAGTAAGGAACAACTTACCTCTAATTCCAACAATATCTCCTAGATCCCATGTCTTGAAGTCTGCGTACTGGCCTTCAGGCAAATCATTCGATCTTATGTAAGCTTGAATCTGACCTTTCATATCCTGGATAGTCATGAAGCTGGCTTTGCCCATTATTCTTTGAAGCATAATCCTTCCTGCAATTGAAACCTCGATTGATTTCTCTTCTAATTCTTCTTTAGATAATCCTTTACATTCTTGCTGAAGGTCAGCAGATAGAGAATCTCTTCTAAAAGAATTAGGATAGGCTATTCCTTTCTTCCTTATCTCTTCTAACTTTAATCTTCTTTGTTGAATCAGTTCATTTTCTGATAATTTTTCTGTCATAACTTGTACTTTAACTAAATATTTTCTTTTAAGCTTGCTTCAATGAAGCTATCTAAGGCTCCATCTAATACTGCCGAGCAATTTGTAGTTTCCACTCCTGTCCTTAAGTCCTTAATCCTAGATGAGTCTAGGACATAAGACCTGATTTGACTGCCCCATCCAATATCCGCTTTTGATTCTTCAAGGGATTGTTTTTCTTCATTCAATTTATTCATTTCGATCTCATAGAGCTTAGCTCTGAGTTGCGCCATAGCTTTATCCCTGTTTTGATGCTGAGATCGTTGCGATTGACACTGAGAAACTACTCCAGTGGGTAAGTGAGTTATTCTTATCGCAGAATCGGTTTTATTAACATGTTGACCACCTGCTCCACTAGCCCTGTAAGTATCGATTCTAAGATCGGCTGGGTTGATTTCTATTTCTACTGTTTCATCTACTTCTGGAGAAATGAATATTGATGCAAATGAAGTATGTCTTCTGCTACCTGAATCGAAAGGAGATTTTCTTACTAATCTATGCACTCCAGTCTCGGTTCGAAGCCAGCCATAAGCATAATCTCCATTAAATTTAATCGCAGCGCTTTTAATTCCAGCTACTTCTCCATGAGAAACTTCAATTACTTCTGTTTCGAAGCCTTTTGATTCCCCCCACTTCAAATACATTCTCATTAGCATCTCGGCCCAGTCCTGAGCTTCTGTTCCACCTGAACCTGACTGGATATCTAAATATGCATTATTGGGATCCATTTTATTAGAAAACATTCTTATGAATTCCATTTCGTGCAATACAGCCTCATTAGCTTTCATTTCATTGGCAATCTCTTCTAATGCCGAGGCATCATCTTCTTCGATAGCTATTTCAGCTAACTCAAGAGCATCCTGAATAGATTCTTCTAATTGCTGAAATTTTACCAATTCTCTTTCTAGGTAAACTTTCTCTTTATTTAAATCTTGAGCCTTTTGAGGATCATCCCAAACAGAAGGGTCACTTAATTTTAGGATTACTTCATTCAGTTTATTTTGCTTTTGTTCAACGTCAAAGATACCCCCTTAGATCCTCTACTCTTTGAGTATGATCTTTGAGTTCTTCGTTTAAAGAGGTTATTTCTATCATTATTTAGAGTGCGCTCTTAAGAATAAAATTCTTAATTTGGGAATAATCTTTTGGCAGAATTTTGATGTTCTCTTTTTGTTTAAGATCTCCTTCTATCCTTTCTGGAATCTCTGAAATATATTCCGGTACCGCCCTTTCAATAGCGTCACTAAACTTAATAGGATGAGCAGTACCCATAACTACAACAGCATGCTCTTTGGAAGAAATCATATTACTAGTTCTTACTCCTGTTGCTGTATGCGGATCAAGCATATAACCAATCTCGTTATAAGTATCTCGGATTTGTTGAAGTATTTCCTCATCATCACATTTATGGCTCTTAAAAAATTCAGCAACTAACTTCTGCTTATTTTTAGGTATCAAAATAGAATTTTCAGGAAAAGAACGCATCTTTTCGGCAAGCTTTGAAGGGTCATTATCAAATAAATTATAGAGTAAACGCTCAAAATTACTGGCCACAGAAATGTCCATACTAGGTGCCAAAGTTTGAGTTACTTTACTTTTCTCATAGTTATTATTAGAAAATGCCTTATGCAGAACGTCATTTTTATTCGTTGCAATTAAAAGACTTTTTATAGGCAAACCCATTTCTTTGGCAGTCCACCCAGCGTAAGCATGCCCAAAATTTCCAGAAGGAATAGAAAATGATAGCTCTTTATCGGATTGAGCTAATTTTAAATAAGTCCAAAAGAAGTAAACTGATTGTGTCATGCATCGAGCCCAATTGATTGAATTAGCTGCTATAAACTTTACTTTTTGATTTCTTAGATCATTATCTAAAAACATTTGCTTAACGATATCCTGACAACCATCAAAATCACTTTCAATAGCTAAAGGAAAAACATTATCAGACTGAGTGGTGGTCATTTGTTTTCTTTGAAATTCAGTTACTTTGCCATGTGGGTAAAGTATATAAACCTCAACATTTTGATGCCTCGAACAAGCAGATATTGCAGCTGCACCTGTATCACCGGATGTAGCGCCAAGTACAACTATCTTCTCACCTCTTTCTTTAGCAAAATGATTAAGCAAGGAGCCTAGTAGTTGCATAGCTAAGTCTTTGAACGCAAGAGTTGGTCCATGAAATAATTCTAATACCCATCTATTTTCATCTAACTTTTTTAAGGCAACCACTTCATCAATATCGAATACCTCGTAAGATTCTTGTACCAATCTATTAAATATATCTTTCTCTATTTCACCTTCTACAAATGGAAATAGAATCTCAGACGCAAGTTCATGAAACTCTAAATTTGACCAAGAATTAATCTCATCGATTGAAAATTTTGGGAAGCTTTCTGGCATATACAAGCCACCATCAGGGGCAAGTCCACCTAATAGTACATCAGAAAAAGGAACAATTGGACTTTCTCCTCTGGTACTTTTATATAGCATTATGAATTCTAAATTGTTTCACTGAGTTTGTTATTTCTTCCATAGCGTCTAAATTATCTGACATTTGAAAAGCATTTATGTCTGAAATTGGCCCTGAAATAATCACCACGGGAACAGAGGATAAATCGCTACTTTGTTTTGATTCCTTCTGAACAAGAGCCTCTATGCTGATGTTCTCTTGAGCAAATAAAGAGGAAACTTTTGCTATTGCTCCAGCTTCATTTTTAACGTCTAACTTAAAGTATCTTGAAAAAGTTTTTTTTCCTTCCTTGCACAGAGTATTCTTTTTTATATCATCCTTCAAGACAGGCCATCCACCATTAGAGATGTCCACTAAATCAGCTATTACAGCAGAGGCAGTTGGTTTAGGACCAGCACCAGGACCATAATAGACGGTAGAACCGATTTCCTCGCAAAAAATTTCTAAAGCATTCATTTGCTGACCTACCTGAGATAAAAGTTGATCTTTTGAAACAAAGGTTGGATAAGCGCTAACGTTTACCTCTTCTCCCTCTATAGAGCCATAGGCAATGTGTTTAATGGAATAACCCAATTGATCTGCATACAAAATATCCTCTGGTGTTACGGACTCAATTCCTCCGTAAGCTACTGACTTGAAGTCAAAGGGTGTATTGAATGCTAAGGCAGATAGTATGGAAGCCTTTTGAGCTGCATCAGTTCCATCAACATCCATTGTTGGGTCTGCTTCGGCCAATCCTAATTCTTGAGCTTGTTTTAGAGCATTCTCAAACGAAGAATTCTCATCCGTCATCTTGGAAAGAATATAATTTGTTGTTCCATTCAAGATACCGGCAAACCATTTCACTTTGTTGGCCACTAATCCTTCCCTAAGAGCTTTTATAACTGGCGTTCCGCCAGCAACAGATGCTTCAAAACCAATCTGCACTCCATTTTTCTTAGCCAGATCAAATAACTCATCGCCATGAGTAGATATTAGAGCCTTATTAGCAGTGACAATATTTTTTCCATTTTTTATGGATTCTTCAATTAAGTCTTTAGCCAAGTCACAGCCGCCTATAAGCTCAACCAAAACATCGATGTTTGAATTTTGAGCTACCTCTAGTAGATTGGTAGTAACATCTAAATCAAATGGGACTGCAGATTTACCCTTCCTTGCTCCTACCTGAGTAATCTCAATCTTTACCCCGCCATTTGATTCAACTATCTGAGGTGAACTAATTAAGTTTTCAATTACTGCACCACCAACATTTCCAACGCCACATACGCCGATTTTGAGAGCCTTCATTATCTTATAGCCTGAATATTGCTTGAGTTAGCTAAAAATTTCTTAATATTTCTAATTGCCTGCCTAGAGCGGTGTTCATTTTCTATAAGAGAGAAACGGACATAACCCTCTCCATAATTACCAAAGCCCACACCTGGCGAAACAGCAACTAATGCATCAGAAAGTAATTGTTTACTAAACTCAAGAGAACCAAGATGGCTATGTGATGAAGGAATTTTAGCCCAAATAAACATAGTTGCTTTTGGACTTTCTACCTGCCAACCAGCTTCATTGAGACCTTTAACAAGTACATCTCGACGTGATTGATACATATTTCTTATTTCTTCTACATGATGATCACCATGATCTAGTGCTTTAATTGCCGCTACTTGAATGGGAGTAAATAATCCATAATCAAAATACGATTTGATTCTTGATAAGGCTGCCAACAAATCTTTATTGCCGCAACAAAATCCTACTCTCCAACCAGGCATATTGTAACTTTTAGATAATGTATAAAATTCTACAGCAACATCTTTTGCGCCTTTTACTTGCAAAATAGAAGGAGCTTTATAGCCATCAAAACAAATGTCTGCATATGCAAGATCTTGAATCACCCAAATCTTATTTTCTTTTGCAAAAGCAATTATCTTTTCAAAAAATTCAATATCGACACATTCAGTAGAAGGATTACTAGGAAAATTCAAGACTAACATCTTTGGTTTTGGAAATGAGTTAGTAACTGCAGCTTCCAATTCTGCAAAGAAATCAATCCCTTCTCCGATAGGCACATGCCTTATATCTGCTCCAGCTATTACGAAACCATATGGATGTATAGGGTAAGAAGGATTTGGTACAAGGACTGCATCACCCTTATCTAAAGTTGCTAAAGCTAAATGACCAAGGCCCTCTTTAGATCCCATCGTAACTACCGCTTCACTTTCAGGATCTAATTCAACATCAAAATTTCTTTTATACCAATCAGCAATTGATTTTCTTAATCTGGGTATGCCCTTTGACTGAGAATATCTATGTGTACTACCTTGTAAGGCTGATTCTCTTAATTTATCTACAATATCTTGCGGTGTAGGTTGATCAGGATTACCCATTCCGAAATCAATAATATCCTCTCCTCTTTTACGAGCTGCAGCTTTTAATGTCTGTATTTCGTCAAATACATAGGGAGGCAATTGATTTATTCTAGGAAAATTTTTATCCATAGTGTAATTCTAGCTTTTAGTTGCAAGAATATTAAGTAATTCTTGTGGGGGTAAATAACCCGGTATCATTTTCCCTTCATCCGTAATAATAGATGGGGTCCCTTGGACACCTATGGCGTTGCCTAAATTAAAATGTTTCTCTACAGGGTTATTTTCGCATAGTGTCTTGTCTATATCTTTACCCTGTTTAAGCAACGTTAAAGAATACCTAGGATCCTTACTGCACCAGGCATAAGAGATTTTATTGTAAGACTCTGAATTTATACCTGCCCTTGGATATGCTAAATAATTTACTTTTATTCCAAGATTAAGATAATCATCAATTTGGTTATGGAATTGCCTACAGTAACCACAATCTACATCTGTAAATACAAAGATGTTATGTTCCATCTTTTTGGGTTCAAAAGTTATAAACTCTTGCTCACTGAGATTATTGATTAAAGTTTTTCTTTGATAATCTCTCCTTGCCTCAGATTTATTAACCAAACCTTCTGTTGTTATTAAATAAATATCTCCTGAAACTAGATAATTTCCATCGGAAGAAACATAAAGTGGCTCTATACCTTCAAAATTTACCTCGAAAAATCCCTTCATATCAGTCTTTTCTATAGAAATGAGATCTATTTCTTCCGGCAATATTTCTAATAATTTAACTTTCAGTCCTTCTTCATCGTAATTTATGTCTGTTTTTTCAGCACTACAGCCCGCAGCAAATGAAAATAATATGATAAATACGTAATAATTAAGTTTACTTGTCATAATTAACCTCTTGGATGGTGCTCATTATGTAATTCTTTCATTCTATGTCTAGCTACTTCTGTATATATCTGTGTTGTTGATAGACTGGAATGACCTAACAAAAGTTGAACTGTCCTTAAATCAGCACCATGATTAATTAAATGAGTTGCAAATGCATGCCTTAGGGTATGTGGAGATAAGTCTCTATTAATGGAAGCTTTATTAGCATACTCTTTAATTCTGTACCAAAAGGTTTGCCTGGTCATAGATTTTCCTCTTGTACTCAAAAATAATTCCGAAACCTTATTATCATCTGTTAATAAGCAAGGCCTGCCTTCTTTAATATACTTTTCAACCCAATAAAGGGCTTCTTCACCCATAGGTACTAAACGTTCTTTTTCTCCTTTACCTATGACTCTTATGACACCCTGTCTTATATTAAGGTTCAATAAATCAAGGCTGATAAGCTCTGAAACCCTAAGGCCACATGCATAAATTAGTTCTAACATAGCCCTGTCTCTTAAACCTATAAAACTTTCTGTATCTGGAGAGCTAATTAATTTCTCCACTTCTTCCTCGGAAAGAGTTTTTGGTAATGTACGACCTAACTTAGGGCTATCAACCCTTGAAGTAGGGTTTTCTTCAAGATGATATTTTATTGTTATATGAGAATAAAACGCCCTTAAGCTCGACAATGATCTTGCAGTTGACCTGCTGCTATAGCCGTCTTTTAATCTCAGTGAGAGATAATCCAATAAATCGACTCTTTGAACTGCAAGAAGAGAAGATCCTTGATACCATGATGAAAAAGAGCTTATGTCGTGCCTATATGCACTGAGGGTGTTTTTACTAAGACCTTTCTCCAACCACAATTCATCAATAAAGTTATCAATTAGGTTTTCGGAGTTATTAAGGTTTGAGCTCATAAATTAAATGAGCAATCTCAGGACTAGCCCAGTTTTTCTTTGATTCTAGCAGATTTACCTGTTCTCTCCCTCAGATAAAAAAGTTTAGCTTGTCTGACATCACCGCGTCTTTTAACTTTGATTGAGCTTATTATAGGGCTATGTGTTTGAAAAGTTCTTTCAACCCCAACCCCATTAGATATTTTTCTGACTATAAATGCTGAACCTAAACCTCTGCTTTTAATAGAAAGCACAACGCCTTCGAAAGGCTGAAGTCTTTCCCTAGTTCCTTCTACGACTCTAACATCTACTACAACTGTATCTCCTGGTGCAAAAGGCGGAATATCATCCCTTAATTGCGAAGATTCGACTGCTTGTATGTATTTATTTTTATTCACTTTGATCTTGGTCTATTTAAGTTGCGCATTCTAGCAGATAAATAATCGATTATTCATCTTTAATTTCATTTAATAGTTCTGCCTCAAGATCTGAAAGTTTTTTGATTTTCAATAGATCTGGCCTTCTATCCTTTGTGATGCGGAGCGACTCTTTTAATTTCCACCTTTTTATTAACTCATGATTACCACTCAATAAAATATCAGGCACATCACCGTATATACTTTTTTCAGGACGGGTATATTGAGGGTGCTCCAGTAAACCGTCACTAAAGGAATCATAAAGCGATTCTTCATTACCTACGAAGCCTTGCTTTAACCTAGCTAACGATTCCATGATAACTAATGCAGGCAGTTCTCCGCCGTTAAGAACGTAATCACCTATTGAGATAACTTCATTTATGCAAGTATCTTCAATTCTTTTATCCAAACCTTCGTACCTTCCGCAAACTATTGTAAGGTTCTCTTTGTCTTTCAGATTTAAAGCTTTTTTCTGATTAAAAGGGCTGCCATGAGGTGCGACATAAACAACATACGATTTACTGATATTATTTATTGCTTCAATAGTCCTTATAATAGGCTCTGCTTGAAAGAGCATGCCTTGACCGCCACCGAATGGTTTGTCATCAATTCTTCTATTTTTATCTTTACTGAAGTCTCGAGGGTTCCACGTAGTAACTGTAACTAATTTTTCTTCTGTCGCTTTTGCAAGTAATCCATGACCGGTAAAACCATTAATTAAATCAGGAAATATAGTTACGATATTAAAATTCATATCTTTAAAAGTCTTCGGGCCAATCAACTATTACAAGTTGTTTTATTAAAGAAATCTCTTTTATTACTTCAGGCTTAACATAAGGTATCAACCTTTCTTGATTATCAATACTCTCTGAACTGCCTTGAATAACTAAAACTTCATTAGATTTTGTACCTGCTGAACCTTTAATTTTTCCTAAAATGATATTTTGTAAATTCTTTACAAGCAATCCCTCTAGTTGATACAAATAAAATTCGCCCTCTTCTGGTTCAGGTAAATCTTCTTCGGCGATAAAAACCTCTTTATCTCGTAATTTCTCAGCAGCATTTCTATCATTATGGCCTTTAAATTTTACAATTAATCTATCTGACTTTTCAAAAGTTTTTTCTAGATGCAATGACTCTTCATCTTCAAGATGCATTGCGCTATAGGTTTGAAGAACTGATTTATCTTCGCCGTAATAATGGAAGTACAAGAACCCTTTTACGCCATGTGGCTTTCCAAGCTTTCCTAGAAGGATTTTTCGGTCATTGGACCGCATAAAAGGAGCAATAGAGAATTAAGAATCTTTTTCTTTATCCTCTTTTTCCTCTGCTGGAGCTGCTTCTTCTGCTGGAGCGTCAGGAGCTGCCTCTTCCACTGGAGCGTCAGGAGCTGCCTCTTCCACAGGCTCTTTGTCAGCTAATCTCTTAGCTAATTTCTTTTGCCTTAATGCTTCTTTAGCGGCAAGTCTCTTTTCTGTTTGTTCAGGAGTTTCTTTGTTCTGTTTTAAAAGATTTAGCACCCTATCACTAGGTTGCGCTCCTTTCGATACCCAATAGTCAATGCGTTCTATATCTAATTCCAATTTAACTTCTTGGCCAGAAGCTATAGGATTATAATATCCAACACGTTCAACAAATCTTCCGTCTCTTGGCATACGAGAGTCAGCTACGCTTACGTGATAAAAGGGTCTCTTTTTTGCTCCTGCTCGAGCTAATCTAATTGTTAACATCTAAAAATATTCTTGAGTATTGTTTAAAAAGGCGCTCATTCTAGTGCATAAGCCATCTCTTACAAAGAAAATTTGTATCTTTATTGCTATGAATGGCAAACAAATGGTTATAATGCAGACTTTAGAGTTATATTTATATTACTTGAACACACTTTTCACATCTCAGATCCTATCTAGGACAACATAAATTGAACGAAATACCTCTTTGGATTCTTCTTGGCTCAATAGGTTTTCTTGTGCTTATGTCTGCTTTCTTTTCTGGCTCAGAGACTAGTATGATGGCAATTAATCGCTATCGCTTGAAACATCTTGTTAAAGAAAAGAATAAATCAGCCAGAAGAGTTTCTAAACTGCTTGAAAGTACGGATAGACTGTTAGGTGTAATCTTAATCGGGAATAACTTTACGCATACACTATCAACTGCACTAGCAACTGTAGTGGCAATAAGATTATGGACTGATAGCGCAGTTTTGGCCGTAACCGTCTTTATGACAATAATAATGATTATTTTTGCAGAAGTAATGCCAAAGACTATTGCAGCCCTGAAACCTGAAAGTATTGCCTTCCCAGCTTCATATGTACTTAAGCCTTTGTCAAAAATTTTAAGTCCTCTAATCACTTTGGTGAGCTTTGTCTCAAATAATTTCGCAAAATTAATTGGTATCAATCTTGACAATGTTGATAAGGATGAACTTAAACCAGAAGAGCTCAGAACTTTATTGCAATCTTCTGGAGTTCCCAAGAGACAAGAAGAAATGCTAATGGGTATTTTTGATATGGATTATTTATCTGTGAATGACGTGATGATTCCTAAAAATGAAATTATAGGCATTAATCTCAATGATGATTTAGAGGAAATATTGGAGCAATTACAAGAAATAGACTTCACCTACATACCGTGTTACGAAGACTCAATAGATAACATACAAGGATTTCTGTCTATAAATAAAAAGGCAGACTTTCTTGGTAATAGAAGCCAATCGAAGCAAAGTCTAAAAGCAGAACTACGTGAACCTTTGTTTGTTCCTGAAAACACCCCTCTATATAAACAACTAGCTAACTTCCAATCATCTGGCCGCAGAGTTGGATTAATAGTGGATGAATATGGTGATATTGAAGGAATAATTACCTTGAGAGCAATTCTAGAAATAATAGTTGGAGAAATCACCACAGAGACTATGGAGAAGATGGATATTATGCCGCAAGCAGATGGAAGCTACTTAGTTGAAGGAGGTATGATGGTCAGAGAGGTTAATAGAAGACTGAAATTCGAACTGCCAACTGAAGGTCCAAAAACTTTGAGCGGTCTAATACTTGAAGAGGTTCAAACCATTCCTGACACTAACATTGGTTTAACCATCAATGGATATAGAATAGAGACTGTGTTGATAAAAGATAATGTAATTAAATTAGCTAAACTTGGAAAAGAAAAAAACATAGATGAAAGAGATGAGGAACAAGAATGATTAATGAATTTTGGAATCTTGTTGTAGAAACATGGGAACAAGGAATTAGAGGAGTAGGTATTGATAATATTATTATCTGCCTTGGCATCATCATAGGTTCTCTAGTTGCCAGATCTCTTATGAATACCTATTTACTAGACAGAATAGCTAGCTTAACTGAGAAATCAGAGACCACTCTAGATGATGAGATAATTGACTCTCTAAGAGGCCCATTTGGACTTATTCCAATAGCCTTTGGATTATACTTAATTACTTCCTATCTACCTTTTAGCGGCTCGTTAGATACCCTCGCTACCAACTTAGTAAAAATGCTTGTTATTTATACTATCTTTAGTGCTCTAGCTAATTTGACGAAACCCTTGCTCAACTTACTGAGTGACAATTCTTGGTTAACTCCTGCAATGACAACTTGGTTAAGCAGAGTCGCTGGTGTGTTAATTTGGATAGTCGGAATAACAATGATGCTTGATATTTGGGGCATAGAAATTGGCCCAATTATTGCCGGTCTAGGTCTTTTCTCGGTGGCTGTTGCTTTAGGTGCGCAGGACATGTTTAAAAATATCATCGCAGGTATTTTTATCCTGAGTGAAAAAAGATTTCAACCAGGAGATAGGATAAGCATAAGCGATGGTCTGCATGGAATTGTAGAATCTATTGGTTTCAGATCAACTCTAGTTAGACTATTGGATACCTCGCCGGTATTTGTGCCTAATACTGATCTTTCAGATTCACAGGTTATCAACCATCAAGACATGAGTTATAGAAGGATTTTTTGGACCGTTAACCTTGTCTATAGTACTAAGGCGGAACAGCTTGAAAATATATGTAAAGAAATTGAAGAGTACATAAATAATAGTGAAAATTTTGTACAGAATCCAGGGCAAGTAAATTTTGTAAGAGTGACTGAACTTGGATCAAGTTCCATTGATCTTACCATCCTCTGTTATATGAATGTAATTGACTACACTCAATTCTCACAAGTGAAGCAAGAACTGATCTTTAATATTATGAGCGTAGTAGAAAATCACAAGTCAGACTTTGCTTTTCCAAGCAGGTCTATATATATAGAAAATCAAGATTCTTAAAATTAACTATAAGCTTATAAAAGTCAGTTTTCTTTCTTCCAAAGAATAGGAAAACGAAGCATTTCTGTAACCGGCTTCATCGGCTTATTACAATTATTATTAATATTCTCTGTAGATAACAATAGTGCACGTTCATGATCACCCATAAACCTTGCAAGCTTAAAATACTCTGTATCTTCTTCCGTGACTAAAGCATCTAACTCTTCATATTGAGGCAGATAAATATTCTTTACAGATTGCTCTATATTTTGAATGAGTTCTAGAAATGGTATTTCTTTGAAGCTTTCTCCGATCGCAACCCCTTGCTTCCTTAAAGAAACGTCTTCTTCTATTGAAAGCTCAAGTTCAACTAAAGTAGGCCTCATGATTGCTTTTGCTTCAGTTTCTAGTTGCAACATAGATCCAAAAATAAAACGCTCCTCTTTGTTTTGAGCATGTTTAAGCATTGATTCAAATATAATTTCGCCTGTTTGTTCGGCGTGGTATACCTCAAGGAGGCATTCTTTAAATCTTGGATTCATAAGGCCTCATTATTAAGAAACTTTTAGATCTGAAATATTGTTGTAAATAAAAAAAGGGGCCCTTGAGCCCCCTTCCAAACTCTTTAATTATAAATAATAAGCAACACTAGAGAGACCAATGCAAAGAACAAAACTAGATACGATAACGCTACGAACTGATGTGATAGCAGGTAGCATCTTTCCCCACATAGCATTAGCCTGGATTGCAAAAATAATTCCAAGCCCTACCAAAAGACCTGTCATTCCTAAATTAGCTCCGAGAATTTGCCCTGAAGCAGGATAGTGAGCTGAAGCAACCATAAAATATAACATCCCTACTGAAAAGAGAGTGTTAGTTCTAGAAGCTAAAGCAGCTTTAGGAGCTGCCACTGCAGCATCACCTTCTTTGAGTCCGATGACAATTTTTTGGTTAGGCCAAATTATGCCCCAAACGTTCAGCATCATGAGAGTGCCCATTGTTGCCCCTAGAATAATCTCTAAGGTAATTTTTACTGAAATATAGTGAAGTAGAGCTAAACCAGTTAAAAAAGTTAAAAAAGCTGCCCATCTAAACCACCAGAGTGCTCTGGGAGCTAACTTTGCAACTGCATCTTTTCTAGCATCTTCTTCTGCTTCTTTGAAGTACTCTGTCTGAATAAAATTAAAGTAATACAATAATCCAATCCAAGTTATTCCAACTAGGATGTGACCAAACCTAAATAACATATTAAACAATTCTTCCATAAACCCTCCCTTTTAAAAGTTAATGATACCTAAATAATAATAAAGTTATAATTTATTTACACAAGACAAGAAAAAAGCCCCGAAGGGCTTTGTTTCTTTACATCATGCCGCCCATGCCGCCCATGTCCATTCCTGGAGGCATTCCACCAGGCATTCCACCTGCTGCACCGCCTTCCTCAGGAGCATCAGCAATCATCGCTTCAGTAGTGATCATTAGACCTGCTACTGATCCGGCTGCTTGAAGAGCAGTACGTGTGACTTTGGCTGGATCTAAAATACCCATTTTAATCATGTCACCATACTCACCTGATCCAGCATTGAAACCAAAGTTTCCTTTACCTTCTTTGATTTTGTCTAATATGACAGAAGCTTCTTCACCAGCGTTGTTAGTAATTTGCCTAATAGGTGCTTCCATAGCTCTTAATGCAATGTTTATACCTACATTTTGATCTTCGTTATCGCCTGTGAGACCTTCAATTTTTTGTTGCGCTCTGACTAAAGCCACACCGCCACCGGCAACTACCCCTTCTTCAACTGCCGCTCTAGTTGAATGAAGTGCATCTTCTACTCGCGCTTTCTTTTCTTTCATTTCAATTTCAGAACCTGCACCTACTTTGATTACGGCAACTCCACCAGCAAGCTTAGCAACTCTTTCTTGAAGTTTTTCTCTATCATAATCTGATGAAGTGTCTTCTATTTGAGCTCTAATTTGATTTACTCTTCCAGATATACCATCTGCCGCACCAGCACCATCGATAATAGTTGTATCTTCTTTGTTAAGCTCTACTTTCTTAGCTTGTCCAAGATCTTCTATAGTTGCGCCCTCAAGAGATAATCCTACTTCTTCTGAAATGACTGTACCACCAGTAAGGATAGCTATATCTTCAAGCATAGCCTTTCTTCTATCTCCAAATCCTGGAGCCTTACAAGCCGCAACTTTTACTACACCTCTCATATTATTAACAACTAAAGTAGCCAAAGCTTCGCCTTCAACATCTTCAGCTAAAACCAATAAAGGCCTTCCAGCCTTAGCAACAGCTTCCAATAATGGAAGTAAGTCTCTTATGTTTGAGATTTTTTTATCATGAAGCAATATGAAAGGGTCTTCCAAATCAGCTGTCATTCTCTCTTGATTGTTGATGAAGTAAGGAGAAAGATATCCTCTATCGAATTGCATTCCCTCAACGACCTCGAGTTCATTCTCAATTCCTGATCCTTCTTCTACTGTAATAACACCTTCTTTACCAACTTTTTGCATGGCTTCAGCAATGATTTCTCCAACAGCTGTATCACTGTTAGCTGAAATCGTTCCAACTTGTGCTATGGCAGTATCATCCTCACAAGGCTCTGAAGCATCTTGTAGAGTCTCCACTGCAGCCGCTACAGCTTTATCAATTCCTCTCTTCAAATCCATTGGGTTATAACCCGCCTGAACTGATTTTAAACCTTCGTTTACAATTGATTGCGCAAGAACAGTTGCTGTAGTTGTACCATCCCCTGCTTCGTCTGAAGTTTGAGAAGCAACAGTTTTAACCATTTGCGCACCCATGTTTTCAAACTTATCTTTAAGTTCAATTTCTTTCGCAACTGACACACCATCTTTTGTAACTGTTGGAGCTCCAAAAGATTTATCTAAAATTACATTCCTTCCTTTAGGTCCCAACGTAACTTTAACTGCATCCGCAAGTATATTTACGCCCGCCAACATTCCCTGGCGAGCAGCATCACTAAATTTGACTTCTTTGGCCATTTTTTCCTCTCTTTAATAAATTATTTTTCTAAAACACCAAGAATGTCTTGTTCATTAAGAATAACAAGTTCATCCCCTTCGATTTTTACTGTATTACTTCCAGCATATTGACCAAAAACGACAAGGTCGCCTTCGCTCACAGAAACGGCCTGTACTTCACCGTTATCTAAAGTTTTACCAGCTCCTACAGCAACAACCTCTCCTTGAGATGGTTTTTCTGCTGCCGATCCAGGTAGAACTATTCCACCTTCAGTGGTTTGTTCTTCATCAGTTCGTCTTACTAAGACGCGGTCTGCTAATGGTCTAAATTTCATCAGGTTTCTCCAAAATTTAATTAAAATTTAAATTGTTTAATACGAAAAGATCGCCATTCTAATGAGTTGTATCAGCACGTCAATGCACAATTCATTTAGAAGTCATCCTCCCACTGCATCTATATTGGGGTTTATAAATGTTTTTCAACCCCTAACCGTCATTTATCTTTCTTATACTCGCCTTCAATCCAATCTTCATTAGCTTTATTTTTCATTGGATTATTATTGATAGGTCCTAGATAACTAAATATCAAGCCAATTATAAATATTCTTGTTAAAGGTAAAAGGATCAACAGCCCTAGTAAATCTGTTATGAAACCTGGAATCACCAAAAAGAATCCACCTATTGGTGTAAATAGAGTCTTTAGAATATTATCTGCAGTTGGTTCGAACCCTTTAGGATTAGATCTTAAGTTAATGAGCGTCCTAATTCCCTGATTTCTTAATAGGTAAATACCTATTATTCCTGTAAGAATTATCAATAATATTGAATTAAATGCACCTATATAATTCCCAACCACAATCAAGGTATAAATTTCTATGAATGGCAGAAGTATGAATAAAAAAAATAAATATCTCATATTTGTTGTCCTTTCTTAAATTTTGGGGCAAACATCAAATAAACAAGTATTCCCAATAAATCGAAGAGGAAGTCTAAAAATTCTGCATCCCTGTAAGGCAAAAAATATTGTATGACTTCAATAGACAGTGCGTAAGCTATGAGTAAGAAGATAAGCGTCTTCTTTTTGAGCAATGGATATATGTAAGATAAATCTAAAAAAATAGATAAAACAAGAAAAGCAGAAAAATGAAGAAACTTATCAAAGTGAGTCAACGATATTGATGTTTCTGAAGGTATACTCAAAGCAGAAAAACTTATAATTATTATCAGGAGAAAAAATATAAATCTATAAATTCTAATCATGAGTGAAATTTTCTCTTGCGTAATATAAAAGCAGAAATAGACAAGGCACTGTCAGCAATGAAGTAAATATAAAAAAGGCCATCCAGCCATATTCATTTCCATATTCAGCTTTAAAGAAACTTGCTATAACTCCTGAAAAACCGCTAAAGAGTTTTCCTGGAAGCATCATAAAGGATGTTAATAGAGCATACTGAACTGCGGTATATTGTTTTGAAACTAGGCTGGTTAGAAAGGTTATGTTTGCAGTGCCAACAACACCAGCTGCTAAACTGTCTGCACCTACAATTAGTCCCAATAAAGCTAAATCTTTTTCATAGAGAGCGACTATCGAAAAAGATAAATTAGTTACTAGAACAAGCAGAGCTCCTATAATGAGGGTAAACTTTACCCCCTTTTTCTTAACTAGAATTCCTCCCAAGAAAAAACCCAATATAGAAGCCAATACAGCTACTACCTTCACAACATAACCTATTTCTTTGAGTGTATAACCCTTATCTAAATAGAAGGGACTCGCCATTGGTCCCATGACTATGTCTGTAAGTCTGTAGGTACACACAATCAATAGTAAAAATGAAGCGAGATAGATACCAAAGCGAGACATGAAATCCTTGATAGGTTCTAAAATTGAGTTGCTAAGAGTTAATTTCTTTAAAACAGGATTCGCTTGTTCTGGGCAGATCAATACACCCGTTACTCCAATGAACATTAAAATAGCCATCACCTGGTAAGTTAAGCTCCATCCGTATTCAGATGCAAAAATTAAAGCAAATGAACTAGAAATAAGAATTGCCGCTCTATAACCCAATTGATAACTTGCAGCTAAATTTCCTTGTTGGTTTAACTCAGCTACTTCAATACGAAATGCATCAATTGCTATATCTTGAATAGACCCCGAAAAAGCGACTAAAAAAGCAATAAATGCGAAAAGATTTAAGCTATCTAAAGGATTAGTTAAAGAAAGTAAGAACAAACAGACAACTATTAAAGATTGAGAGAATAGAATCCAGCTTTTCCTATTTCCAAATCTATTTAAGATTGGTATAGAAAAATTATCAACTAAAGGTGCCCATAAAAATTTAAGTGAATATGTCAGGACAATCCAAGCAAAAAATCCTATCAAAGATAGGTCTATGCCTATGTCAGCTAACCAGACACCTAAGGTAGAAAAAATAAGGATATAGGGCAATCCGGAGGAGAAACCAAGACTAGCTATCGTGAGGTTCTTGATCATTGAGAGACTCTTAATCTCTAAAGTTTACAAACTGTAAAGGTATATCATAATTTTGATCTTTAATTACCTGGATAATATCTTGTAATTCATCTCTTTTTTTTCCAGTAATCCTTACACTATCCCCTTGAATAGACGCTTGGACTTTAGACTTAGATTGCTTGATCATGGTCGTTATCTTTTTAGCCAATTCTTTATCTATACCTTCTTGTAAAGTGATTACTTGTTGAGATGAGCTACCTGAGACTTCTACATCGCCTGGTTTGAGACTTTTTAGATCAATACCTCTTTTTGCTAAAGATTCATTCAAAACAGGTGACATCTGATGAATCTGGAATTCTTCTTTAGCTGATAAGTTTATTTCCTTATCACTTATTGTAAATTCTGCACCAGTGCCCTTAAAGTCAAATCTATTTTGTAAAACTCTATTAGCTTGATCGACTGCATTAGTCACTTCATGATGATCAAGTTCAGATTTAATATCAAAAGATGCCATATTTCATTCCTCCAGAAATTTCTTTTAGTTTAAGCCTTGATAACCAACAAAAAAAGAAAAGAATTCTATAAAAAATGTAAAATGAAAAAATTGGTGCCTAGTAGATAGGTTAAACGGGAAACTGGTGAGTATTAATCCAGTGCTGCCCTCGCAACGGTAAATAGAAGGTTTTTAGCATATGTCACTGTGAAAACGGGAAGGCGTTAAAAATTATATAAATTCTTAAGCCCGGATACCGGCCAATAAATAATATTAATTAATTACGAAGGGTGATTTATGTGTCGACTAAAGCAGCTGCTTTTTCTTGTTTTTTTTGCGTCCAATGTTTTATCTGAGGAAGGGTTTGAAGTTATAACCGTAGCTTCTGTAATGCCGAAAGAAGCTAATTCAATAGTCACTTCTGTAGATAAATTAAACCTAGATTTCTTAAATAAAGCTCTAGCAAAAGACCTAACTAGTTTGCTTAAGAATAATCTTGCAATTGATGTGAGTAATAACGGCGGAATGGGTCAACTATCGTCAGTTTTTTTAAGAGGCACTAATAGTAACCACACTTTAGTCAAGATTAATGGGATAAAAATAAACCCAAGCACCGCGGGTGGAGCCTCTATATACAATCTAGATACTCAGCTTATTAACGAAGTTGAGCTAGGTTACGGACCACTTTCAGCTATACACGGATCTGGCGCAATTGGGGGTGTTATTGATATTTCTACGAAGCCTCAGAACAGAGATAGCAAAACTTCATTAGGATTAAGTATCGGACCCAATGAGTTTCATAAATCACTATTCAAAATTAATAGGGATATTTCAGAAAATATCTTTTTTAATATCTCTGGATCCAAGACGCAAACAGATGGCTATCCAGCCCTATCAAATTCTAAACTAGATAGAGGGTATAAAAATTCAACTATTATTAGCAATATAGAGTTTGTCTCTGACGCAGTTAATTTAGAATTTTCTTCATGGTCAGCTGAAGGAGATATTGAATATTTAGTTTTTGGATCTCCCACCTCTCAAGACTATGAAAACCATGCATACGGCTTGCAAGTAAGTAACTATTTTGACGACTTATTTTTTTATAAACTCAATTTAAATAGTTCTAAAGATTTGATCAAACAGAATGATCCTAATTTCCTCGGGTTGATTGATATCACCAATACAAAAAGAGAGGACATCGAATTCATTTTAAGTGAGATTCAAACCTTTGGAGAAGGAGACTTAGTCTTTGGTCTAAATAAAGAGGAAGAGCGAATAGATTACTCCAGTTACGGGACTATCTATCAAGAAAAAATTAACACGAAGTCAATTTTTAGTTCATCCAGTTTTAAATTCAAAAAAAATCTTTTATTTGCTTCTGTTAGAGGATCAGACCATGATATTTACAAAAGTAATTTGTCTTGGAATCTGGAAGGATTAAGAGAAATTGGCACTGACTGGAAGATGGGTCTCTCTAGAGGTTCTTCATTCAGATCTCCCGTAAGTTCAGAATTATACGGATTTGGTGGCAATACCTCTCTAGAACCAGAAGTAAACAATTCAAGTGAATTAAATATAAAAAGGAGAAATAATAATTCTAATCTCAATATATCAATCTTCAAAAACAACATAACGAATCTTATTGATTTTGACTACCAAGATTATGTTCTTAAAAATATCTCTCAATCAACCAATGAAGGTCTAGAAATAAAATATAAACTTGCCAAAGAAGATTGGGATTTAAACCTTGTACTCAGGGCCCAAGATCCCAAAGATAATCAAGGCAAGCAATTACTAAGAAGATCAAAGAAATCAGCAAGTATTACATTCACAAAGAATATATATGGATATGATACTTCAATAAATTTTTCTACCTTTGGGAAGAGGATAGACTTTGGAGACATTAGACTGCCCGGTTATGGATTAACTAATTTATCGACCAATAGAGTAATAAGTGACAAATTTAAATTTTCTTTAAAGCTAGAAAATATTTTTGATAAAAATTATTTTACTGCCGCTGCTTCAAACGCATTTTATTTAAATCAAGGCAGATCTATTTGGTTAAGATTAAACTATGATTTGGGGAATTAAATGAAAAAACGGATAACAAAAGTTACTACAAAATCTGGAGATGATGGGACGACAGGAATGGCAGATGGAACAAGATTAAGAAAATCTGATCCTATCATTAATTGCGTCGGAGAAGTTGATGAATTAAATTCATTAGTAGGCTACCTTTCATCAGTAAATGATTCAGAAAGATACAAAGAATCTTTGATTCGCATTCAAAATTGTTTATTTGATATTGGCGGTTCTTTATCTCTAGGTACTGATGACTCTATATCTGAAGAAGAGATTTCCTTCATTGAAGATGAAATAAATCTTTTAAACTCTGATCTTCCTAATCTAGAAAATTTCGTTTTGCCTGGAGGCCATCCAACTTCTGCATTAGCTCAAGTTGTAAGAGCTGTTTGTAGGCGATGTGAGAGATCACTGGTAGCTTTGCATGAAGAGAAATCGATTGAAAAAAAGAAGATAATTTATATCAATCGTTTGTCAGATCTCTTGTTCGTGATGGCAAGATCCATCAATAAAGAAAAAAATTACCAAGAAATGCTATGGCGCCAAACTTAACCCAGGGAAGATAAGAAGAAACCCCAATCAAACGACTTACCAGGATCGGTCTTACGTTCAGGAGCTATGTCAGAATGACCCACTATATTTTCTTTTTTAATCTTAGGAAACTTGAGCATAAGTTCTTTGGTGACTTCTACTAGAGAATGATATTGCTCGTCGGTATATTCAGTATCATCTGTTCCTTCAAGCTCTATACCTACCGAAAACCGGTTACAGTTATCATCTCCTTTGAAGTTTGAAATTCCTGCATGCCAAGCTGCCATATCAAAAGGTACAAACTGAGTAATGAGACCTGCTCTATCGATCAAAAGATGACTAGAAACCTTGAGTTGATGAATTGCTTCGAAATACGGATGTTCTTTTGGATCCAGCTGATTGGTAAAAAGTTTTTCTATATTATCGCTACCAAACTCTCCAGGAGGTAGGCTGATATTATGTATTACGAGAAGAGAAATCTCATTATCTTCTCGTTCAGAATAATTAGGAGAAAGGCATAAATTAGCTTTCTCTAAATAAAACGAATCATTAATCATTAATCATTAAGATAATATCATCATTGTTTTATAAAAGGCTTCGGCTGTTTTTTCTGTTTATCTTGTAGTCTTTTTTCTTGTTTTTTAATTTTTCTTAAAGCTTTTCTAACTTCCATCTTCTTTAAGACTTCATCCGAATTAAGGTCCATTTTATCAAACCGGTCACTGATAGACTTCAGAAACTCTGCTTCAGTGATAGTACCATCACTATTTAAATCAATAAGATTGAAACGGTTCAATTGACTCAAATTGAATTCATCTAATGTTATTTCTCCATTTTGATTTGCATCCATTTGATCTAAGCTCACTAAGCCTTTAAGGTCAGCATGAAGCATCGGGTTTGAGGTAATGAATATAGATAGAATAATTAATTTTATTAACTGCATAAATTTCTCCTTACTTACTTAGACCAAATAATTTAGAAAAGTTCCAATCACCTTAATCCTTTCGGTAATCTAAAAGATATACCTTCATCAGTTCTATCTTTTACTCCTACAAGTTTAAAACCATGAATGTTTGTAAGCTTTTCTATCACTTCAGTAACAAGATGCTCTGGAGCTGAAGCACCAGAAGTTAAACCAATTTTAGATTTTCCTTTTAGACAATCTAAGGAGAGATCATCAATGGTGTCTATTAGATAAGCTTCAACACCGGATCTTTCTGCTAACTCTTTGAGTCTATTAGAATTTGAGCTGTTTTCAGATCCGATAACTAGAACTAAATCAGATTCAAGGGATAATTGTTTTATTGCATCTTGTCTATTTTGAGTTGCGTAACAAATATCATCTTTCTTTGGACCTTTGATATGTGGAAATTTATTTAGTAAGTAATCTTTAATTTCTTTCGTGTCATCAACGGATAAAGTTGTCTGTGTAACAAATGCCATATTCGCTGAATCAGAGAATTCTAATTTCTCTGCATCAGAGATATCTTCTACGAGCGTAATTGAACCACCATATGAATCATCAAACTGACCCATAGTACCTTCAACCTCAGGATGATTTTTGTGTCCAATCAACAGACAATCAAAGCCCATTTTTGCATAAGTAATAACTTCTGCATGGACTTTACTTACTAAAGGACATGTTGCATCAAAGACATCTAAACCTCTGTGACTTGATTCTATCTCGACTGCTTTTGATATACCGTGAGCGCTGTATATTACCACTTCACCCTCGGGTATTGATTCAATATCTTCCACAAATACAGCACCTAGGTTTTTGAGTTCTTCTACAACTGTCTTGTTGTGAACGACTTCATGTTTCACATATACAGGTGCACCGTGAATCTCTATTACCTTTTTAACAATTTCGATAGCCCTATCTACTCCGGCACAAAATCCTCTGGTATTAGCTAACTTTATTTCCATTTTGCGTAAATTTTGGAATCACTATGTTTAAAAGGTAAATAATAACTCCAATTGTTATGAATGTATCAGCTAAATTAAAAATATAGAAAGAGTAGCTTTCATAGTAAAAATGTATGAAATCAATTACGTAACCCCTAAATGATCTATCTATCAGATTGCCTATACCTCCAGATAAAATCATTAACAGAGCTATAGATTCAAATTTATCTAAGGATTCCGATAAAAGAATATAAATCAAGTACAGACATACACATAGCACTAGAATAACAAGCACCCATCGACCTGCAGAGCCCCCATCATCGAATAAACTGAACGCTATACCCGTATTTAAAATTAGAAAGATGTCTAAGAAAGGCAGAATATTTAGACTTTCTCCAAGATAGAAGTTCTTTATGATTAAAAATTTAGAAAGCTGATCAGCTATGAGCAAAGAGAGTACAAAGAAAAATTGCTTCATAGTAGGGTTGAGCTTTTAAGCAAAATTTCTAATTTCGCCGTCTCCTTCAATATTTTCATGGCACCTGTTGCAAATAGATTCATGATTTTTGATGCTCCCCACTTCAGGACGACTATGCCAACATCTGATACACTTCTGATAATTCGTTTTTGAAACAACTATCCTCATATCTTCAAGATTTGTTTCGTCTCCTTTTTCTTGGAACTCTTCAACAGAAGCTTCCGATGTGATGAAAACAAATCTAAGTTCATCTGAAAATTTCTCGAGAAGAATTTTTGTCTCTTCTTTGCAATAGAGTTCTATTTTGGCATCAAGTGAAGACCCAATTATTTCTTTGTTTCTAGCTTCTTCGATATGTTTATTGACCTCAGATCTTATTTGCAAGACCTGTTCCCAATCAGCATTAGATATAGAGAGGTCTCCTACCTCTTCCCAATCTTCAAACCATTCGAGTAAATGGACGGAATCTTCTTCGCTTTCAAGTAATTGCCAGGCCTCTTCTGCAGTAAAAGAAAGAATCGGGCTCACCCATCGCAAAAGTGCTTGAAGAATATTTGAAAGTGCCACTTGGGATGATTGTCTAGCACTAGAATCTGATTTAGATGTGTAAAGTCTATCTTTAAGTATGTCTAGATAGAAACCACCAAGGTCATTAGCACAAAAGTTGTGAATCTTTTGAAACGCTTGATGAAAGTTATAATTTAAATAGTCTTGCTTTATTTCTTCCTGCAAATTTTGAGCTCTAAATATCATCCATTTATCTAGTTCTGTTAATTTTAAAGAAGAAGACTTGGGACCATTAAAATCATTAAGGTTACCTAATAAGAATCTAATTGTATTTCTGATTCTTCTATAAGAATCAGAAGTCCTTTTTAAAATATCATCAGAAAGAACGATTTCTTTTGTGTAGTCTGTTGAAGCAATCCAGGCTCTTAATACATCCGCCCCCATGGTTTCCCATATCTTTTGAGGTGAGATAACATTTCCAAGTGATTTAGACATCTTCTTGCCTTCACTATCCACCACAAATCCATGTGTCATAACTGCTTTATAGGGTGCCTCATCTTTCATGGCTATACTGGTCAATAAAGAGGATTGAAACCAACCTCTATGCTGATCTGAGCCCTCTAAATATAAGTCAGCAGGAAATTGAAGGTCTTCATTTATATCTAAAACACAAGCGTGTGTTACGCCCGAATCGAACCAAACATCGAGACAGTCTGTAATTTTTTCATAGTTTTCAGAATCTTCTATCAAATCACTTGTCTCTAGATCATGCCAAGCCTGAACACCCTTCTCTTCTACCAGTAAAGCTACTTGTTGAATTATCTCTTGAGTATTGGGATGAAGTTCACCAGTTTCATTATGTACTAA
>CALJGK010000064.1 GCA_938075195.1 uncultured SAR86 cluster bacterium | reverse complement strand
ATGGTGGAGCTAAACGGGATCGAACCGTTGACCTCCTCGCTGCCAGCGAGGCGCTCTCCCAGCTGAGCTATAGCCCCATATTGAGTAGTGAGCTATTATACGTATCTTAAATTTAACAACAAATATTAAGAATTATGAATTACTGCCTAAAAATTTTTATTACATCCCTTCTAATAGCTAACTCTTTAAGTGTATTTTCAAATACTGAAGAAAATGCTGAAAGATTTGGATCTCTCCCTGATGTTTCTAATGTCTTAATATCACCGAATGGTAAATATGTTGGGGTACAACAAAAAACTGAAGAGACAATTATTGTCAAAATTATTGATTTAGAAAAAGCTCAATTATTGAGTGTGCATGATTTTGGAAGAAAAGGTCAAATCACAGATTTTTTCTGGGCAACTGATAAAAGATTAGTTTTTACTGTAGCTAGAGATTTTGGAAGAACAACGGAACTTTACAATGCAGGTCAATTAGTTGCAGCTGATATAGATGGTAAAAGAACAAAACTAATAGCAGGATATGGATCAGCTTCGGATACAAGACAGGGAAAAATGAATAAAGCGAAAACAGATCCTGATCGTCCTGCTGTCATAGTTCATAGACTCCCGAATGATCAAAATAATATATTAGTCTCCTTTTATGATAATGCTGGCTATAACGAATTATCTAAATTGAACATAAAAACAGGAAAAGTTAAGTATATAACTCGATCTCCTGTTGTTTACCCTAATTGGATTTTTGATTCTGAAGGAAATCTTATGGGAGTTGGGGGCAGTTCTCGAGATAACGCTCAAGAAATATTTCTATATAAACCTAATCTTCCTGCTGGATCTCTAGATTCCAGAGAATGTGATTCAAATACAAATTGTTATATTCCTCCAATAAGAGAAGACAATAAAACACCTGGATGGGTATTCTTTAAAGACTATGAATTTGGTAAAGGAGGAATGTCTATAGATGGATTTAATTCAAATGGGAAGATGTTGGTCACAGAATATATGGATTCAGATCGATCAGGTTTATACGAATATGATCTTAGATCTAATTCTTTTGAACTTCTTTTTAGAGACTCTAAAGTTGATATCACAGCCGTAAGATCTAGCAGAGAGGGTCCTTACAAAATTAGAATAGATAATGGCAAACCCGAATACCTGTTTCTCTCAGGCTATAACAAACAGAAAGACTTATCAATTAAAGCTAATAATGCTTTCCCGAATCGTGCAGTCGCTCTCACGTCAGCTTCCACTGATAGGACTAGAGGTGTGGTTCGAGTATCGTCTGATATAAACCCAGGTATTTACTATTTAATTGATGAAGAAAAGAATCAAATCTCACCCTTAGGAAGGTACTGGTCCAAAACCAGTTACAGTAATTTAGCTCCTATGCAGGTTATAGACTTTAAAAATAGACATGGTGACGATATTCAATCTTATTTTACAAAGGCAGTTGGAAAAGATAACGCCCCTACTATTGTCATGCCTCACGGAGGTCCTTGGGCAAGAGACTATTGGGGATTTGATCCAGAAGTTCAATTTCTAGCAGCCGAAGGTTTCAATGTTATACAAAACAATATAAGAGGCTCTACAGGTTATGGCCTTAAACATACTGATCATGTACGAGGTAACTTTGCCGAAGTTTTAACCGATATGTTTGATTCCATAGAATTCCTGGATTCCCAGGGCATGGTAAACAAAGATCAGGTCTGTGTTTATGGGGGGAGTTATGGTGGTTATGCCGCTACTCAAGGACCAATGATGAGACCCGATCTATTTAAATGTGCTGTCAGTGAAGCTGGTCTTTATGACATAAATGCTCAATATTCTAGTGGTGACATAAGACGAAGTAGAGGTGGAAAAAAGTTTCTAGAAGATTCATTTGGTGATGGAAAGAAGGCTGAAGATATGTCTCCTATTAATTATGTTAGTAAGCTTAAAACTCCCTATATGATTATTCATGGGAAAAAAGATATTAGAACCCCTTTTAAAGAAGCTGAAGCTTTTATGAAAGCTATGGATAAAAATGGTATTGAGTATGAAAAAATGATTATTGAGAAAGAAACCCATGGATTCTCAAGAGAAGAGAATAGAATTGAGAAAATGAAAAGAATCAGTTCATTTTTTAATAAATACTTAGATGCTTAATTAAAACTTAATCTATTATTCTTTATAAAACTTTTTATTAGAAAGAAAGCGCTGCAAAACAATATACAAGCTGTGGCACTATTTGCGTAAAAGGGAATGGCGTTTACATAGCATTGGATTAAACCACTAAAATCCTTCGTGTACAGTGAAGAATTAATCCAAACTCCAAAATTACTCATAAGATAAAAGACCGCAGGCGAAGCAATGGCTAAAGATGCAATTCGACTAGCCTTATCGATAGAAAAATAATAGCTTAATAGGCTTAAAATAATAATGGGACCGTATGTCCACAGCATAAGAGAATGCATACCAATAATTAAATCAGAAATAAGCATTCCACCTAATGGAACAAATACTGAAAATTTTATATCTCTCTTAATGAAAGGAAGAAAGATTATCCCGGCAAGGATGGGGGTAAAGTTGGGTGGATGAGGAATGATTCTACTTAAAACCAATAATGTAGTCAGAAAAATAATACCTTTAAGATAGTTCATGATGCTATTCTAAATGAATTAAATAATTTTGAAAAATAACTCAATGGAAACAGCCCCTTTATTTGAACTCGATCAATTTTCTTGCCCTAATGGAGCAGCTTTTTATTTTCCATTGGATGCAACGAATAAACTTAGAATAGCCTTTTGGAATCTAGAAAGTACCAAAGGAACAATTGTACTTCAGTCAGGAAGAACAGAATTTATAGAAAAATACCATGAAGTCATCTCTGAGTTTGTTGAAAGGGGCTATGCTGTTGCCATGATGGACTGGAGAGGACAAGGATTGTCTTCAAGAAAATCTAGAAATAAAAAAATTGGTCACATAGATAATTTTAAAACCTATGACGAAGATTTAGTTAAGGTAATAAATGAATGTTTTATTGAAAAATGTCCAAAACCTTTTATTGGCTTTGGTCATTCCATGGGGGGCTGTCTACTAACTTCTTACTTCATATCTGATAACAATATTTTTGATAAGTGCATTCTTTGTGCTCCCATGGTGTCAGTAAGGGCAAATTCTTTTTCTAGAAAGTTAGTAGCCACTATCGGTTTATTAGAAATATTTGGACTCGGTGAATTTGCAATGCAAAAACCATCTTGGGATGAAAAAGAAGGTTGGCTCAGAGAGCCTTTTTTAGAGAATGCATTAACTTCTGATGAAGTTCGGTTCAACAGAACCTATCAATTACTTAAGAACAACCCTGAACTCGGTGTAAAAGGCATTACGGTAGGATGGTTGAAACAAGCATTAAGAAGGACCAACGAGTTTAAAAGTACGGATTGGTCTAAGGCAATCACCCGCCCCCTTCTTCATTTAAATGCAACTGAAGATAAATTAGTAAACAACTCTTTGAATAGAGAATTACTGAGCCAATCAGATCTTGTTACCATCAAAGATATTAAATCTCAGCATGAAATTATGATGGAAAGCGATGACGTCAGATTGATTGCCTGGCAAGCAATAGACGAATTTCTTAATTCTTAATCCGATTCAAAAAGGAATTCAATCTTCTAAGCGTTACCTCTTTACCCAAAATACTACACACAAGATCGATAGAGGGTGAATTGACTGTTCCAGTTAAAGCCAATCTTAAAGGGAGTCCAATTTTACCAAAGCCCACTGAAAGACTTGCAACGGTCTCATCAATTACTCTTTTTACAGAAACTTGATCCCAATCTTCTAGACTAGTCATAGAAGACTCAAGAAGAGTCATATGATCAGATGTATTTTCATTGCAGTGTTTGCCAATTAACTGATCATCATATTTAGCAGGATCATTAAAAAAATAAAAAGAATTTAATGAGAAGTCATTTAAAGACGAGCACCTTTCCCTAATTGTCTCAATCACTACTTTCGAATATTCACTTTTATCAAATTCAGGGAGTTCAATGCCCTCAATGAGTTGCTCTGCTGATAGTTGATCCAAGTAATGTTTGTTGAACCACAGAAGTTTATCCATTGAAAAAGTGGCCGGGGATTGATTGAAATCACCCTCTTTGAAAACTTCTTCCATTTCTTGTTGATTAAATATTTCCATATCCCCTTTTGACCATCCCAATCTTAGAAGATAATTCTTCAATGCGTCTGGAAGAATACCCATCTCAGCATACTCCCCTACCCCCAAAGCACCATGCCTCTTAGATAATCTCTTACCATCTTCGCCTAAGATCATAGGAACATGACCATAAACAGGAACTTCTTTATTCAAGGCACTAAAAATATTCACCTGTTTAAAAGTATTATTTACGTGGTCATCTCCCCTGATGACATGTGTTATGTTTGAATCTATATCGTCAACGACAACGCACAGATTATAAGTTGCTGCTCCATCAGCTCTTTCAATAATAAAGTCATCAAGCTCGTTGTTTTTAACTTCGATATTGCCTTTCACAATATCAGTAAACTTAGTAGTCCCTTCTTGAGGAAATTTGAATCTAACAACAGTTTCGTCTGATCTCTCTAAATTAAGCTCTCTGCATTTCCCGTCATACTTGGGATTTTGTCCTCTACTTTCTTGTGCTGTACGAAGTTCAGACAATCTTTCTTTTGAGCAATTACAGACATAAGCCGAACCATTTTTTAAAAGAGTATTAATGACTTCGTTATATCTATCAAAGTTATTGGATTGATAAATGACTTCATCATCAAAATTAATACCAAGCCATTTGAAGCTCTTGATGATTTCCTTTGTGTATTCTTCTTTTGACCTTTCTTTATCTGTATCCTCGATTCTAAGAACACATTCGCCCTGGTTAGATCTGGCATAAAGCCATGCGAACAGAGCCGTCCTGGCTCCACCAATATGCAAATAACCCGTAGGACTAGGTGCAAATCTTGTTTTTACAATGTTCATCTTAATTTAAGCCTATAGGATCTATTCCAGTCTCGTCCTTCATCCTTAAAAGATATTCTCTATGAGCAGTCAACTCTTCTTTATCGAGCTCAATGACCTTCAAGTTTAAGTTTGATAGATCATTAGCCTTCTCTTGTTTATTTTTAGAGCGCTCTTGATCACTAGTTTGAGTAAAATCAAGAGTGCTTTGCCCTCCAGTCATTGAAAGATAGACATCTCCTAAAATTTGAGAATCAAGTAAGGCTCCATGTAAGTCCCTGTCATAGCCTCCTATCTCATATCTTTTAACTAGAGCATCAAGACTATTTCTTTGTCCAGGGTGTTTTTCTCTTGCTATCTGAAGAGTATCAGTGACCTTGGAGACGCAAGATGAAATATTAGGTAAATCTTTGGAAAGAAGTCTAATCTCATGGTCTAAGAATTTAATATCGAATTCTGCATTATGAATCAAAAGTTCGGAGTCGTTAATGAAGTGTATGAAATCTTCATAGACAGCACTAAAACGCGGCTTGTCACTTAAAAATTCCGTAGTCAGTCCGTGTATGGCAAGAGCCCCTTCATCACTTTCCCTGTCAGGATTTAAATAAACATGAAATTGTTCACCCGTAAACTTTCTATTGATTATTTCTATACATCCAATCTCTATCACTCTATGTCCAGATTTAGGATCTAATCCAGTTGTTTCAGTATCAAGTATTATTTGTTTTAACATTTAGAGTTCGTCAATTCCTTTATTTGCTAGCATATCTGCTATTTCATTTTCTCTGTGACCTTCGTGAGCTTTAACCCACTTCCAAGATACTTCATGTCTTGCATTAAGATGATCTAACTTTATCCATAGATCTTTATTTTTAACTGGCTTTTTAGAAGCTGTTAACCAGTTTTTTACTTTCCAGTTATCAAGCCACTTGGTTATTCCATCCTTTACATAAGTGGAGTCAGTGGTAAGAGTAAGAATAGATTCTTCTTTAAACACCTCTAAGGCCTTTATGGCTGCAGTAAGTTCCATTCTATTGTTAGTTGTATCTTTTTCACCACCACATAGCGAAGATTCTTTTCCGTCAATTATTAGAAGCACTCCCCACCCACCTGGTCCGGGATTTCCCCTACAAGCTCCATCTGTAAATACTTCTATTGCCTTCATTGTTGTAAAATACTTATTGTATTACAGTTAATAAAACTAATCTCAAACTAAGCTATAAACATAATGAAAATAAGTCATCTGAATGCCTTTAGTGATAATTATATGTGGACAATGGAGTCCAATGGAAAATTTGCAATTGTTGATCCTGGTGATGCTAAGCCTGTACATCAATATATCAAAGAGACTGGTTTAGAACTTACCGAGATTCTAGTTACTCATCACCATTGGGATCATAGCGGAGGAATAGATGAACTGGTATCGAAATACGATTGTTTAGCTTTCGGCCCATCAGGTGGACATATCAAAGGAATAACAAACCCTCTGCAGGATAATGAAACTTTCATGATCCAGAATAATATCAAAGTAAAAGCATTCTCAGCTCCAGGTCACACAGATGATCAACTCTCATATTTTATAGATGAGGCAATTGATCCTGTTCTTTTTTCAGGAGATACACTATTCTCTGCTGGTTGCGGTAGGTTATTTGAAGGGTCGCCAGAAGATATGTTGTTCTCAATGGATCGATATACAGCTCTCCCACCTAATACCCTTGTTTACTGCGGACATGAATACACTGAATCAAATTTAAAATTTGCCTTAGCAGTAGAACCTGACAATAAAGATATTGAATTAAGAATTAAAGAGGTAGAAGAGCTTAGGAAATCTAATCAACCCTCATTGCCATCAAATATAGAAACTGAATTAAAAATTAATCCTTTTTTAAGGTGCCGTGAAGCTAATGTCATTAATTCTGCTCAAAATTATTCGTCAAAACAATTGAATGAAGCCTCAGATGTACTTGGAGAAATCAGAGACTGGAAGGATAATTTTTAAAATGTATAAAGCATTAATCCTTTTGATTCTTGTCATTTGTAATGGGTGCTCAACTGCAACTAGTAAAGAAATAATCAGACTTGACTCACAAGTTGTCACAACTTCTAGTCCTGAAATAATAGAAAATAAATTAGAAGCAACACCATTTGATATATGGGAGAGAATACGTTCTGAACTGACAATAAGGATTCCAGAAGATCAAATAGCTGCAACAAGTGTATATAGAGAAAGGCTCTATAAGAATCAGTCTGCGGTTAACAGAATTAGCAAATCAGGTCAGCGTTATCTGCATCACACCTTATCAAGAGCACAGGAGCTTGGACTACCAGTGGAGTTAGCCCTGCTACCTTTTGTTGAAAGTGAATTTGATCCTTATGCCAAATCTGTAGATGGTGCGACTGGTATATGGCAATTTATGCCAGCTACAGGTAAAGAATGGGGTCTTAAGACTAACTGGTGGTATGACGGTAAGAAAGATGTACTGGCATCTACAGAAGCTGCTTTGCAATTTTTAGCTTACTTAAATAAGAGGTTTGATGGAGATTGGCTTTTAGCAATGGCTGCTTACAATACAGGTCCTACTCGAGTAAATAGAGCAATAAGAAAAAATGAGAAGCAAGGCCTACCTATAAGATTCTGGGATCTTAATCTTCCTAAGGAAACTACGGCTTATGTGCCTAAATTACTCGTATTATGTGAGTTGATTAAAGATCCAAAGGCATTTGAAGTAAATCTACCTAGCATTGCAAATAGACCCTATTTTGAACGTGTAAAAATACCCGGACAACTTGATCTCATGCAAGCAGCAGATTTAGCAGGTCTTAAGCCTGAAACAATTTATGAACTGAATCCAGGATTCAATCAGTGGGCTACAGACCCGAGTGGCCCTCATTATCTACTCTTACCCCTTGGAGTGTCAGATAGATTTATTACTCAATTGGAATCTCTAGATCAAAATGATCTTGTGAGGTGGGATAGATACAAAATAAGACGAGGCGATAATCTTTCTAAGATTGCTTCGAGATATAAAATTGAAGTTGCTGTTTTGCAAGAAATTAATGGTATGAGTTCTGATCTGATCATTTCTGGAAAGGAAATTATGGTACCTCGTGGTGCTGCTTGGGCAAATACACAGAATCCGAGAGAAAGAGTTTATAAAGTTATGCAAGGTGATACTTTGTGGAATATTGCAAAGAAATTCAAAGTCTCAATTGAAGATGTCGTCTTGTGGAATGAAATAGATATTGAAAAACCTCTTCAGATCGAACAAGAAATTAAGATTTTTTCACGGTATGAGCGCATTCGCCAAGATGTTCCTTCAAGGCAATTAAGGACTATGCTTTATCCGGTAAAGTCTGGAGATACTATAAGCAGAATAGCTTCAAAATTTGATATTAGTCCTCAAAAATTACAAGAATGGAATGAGATAAAAGATGTATCGAAGATTTTTCCTGGACAAGTATTAAAACTATATCTTTAGGAATCTGCTGTTCTTGGGTCTATAGCATCTCTTAGTCCATCACCAATAAAATTAAGCGAGAAAAGAGTCAGTGAGAAGGCCAATGAAGGAAATATAAGTAACCACCAATATTCTTCCATAGAAACCGCACCATCTCTTATTAGCAATCCCCATGAGCTTAAAGGAGGCTGTACTCCTAATCCTAAAAAGCTTAAAAAGGCTTCCAAGAGCATTATCTGGGGCACAGTTAAAGTTGCGTAAACAATCACAGGACCCATTGCATTTGGGATTAGATGACGAAAGACTATACTTATTTTACTAACTCCCATTGCTTCTGCAGAAAGGATAAATTCTTGTTTTGATAAGTTAAGAACCTGACTTCTGACTATCCTTGCCATAGTCAGCCACTCAACTGCGCCAATGGCTAAAAATAAGAGTATTAGATTTCTTCCAAAAATAACCATTAAAAGAATGATCAAGATAATGAAAGGTATACCGTAAAGTGTATCCACTATCCTCATCATAATTGCATCGGTCTTACCGCCCGAGAATCCTGCTACCGTTCCCCAGATTACGCCAATGACTAGAGCAACAGATGTAGCCAAGAAACCAACCATTAGGGAAATTCTGCTGCCGTACATCATCCTAGTCAGGAGATCTCTTCCAAGAGTGTCGGTTCCCAATAGATGATCTGCTGAGGGTGCTGATGCGCCTAAAGATAAGTCTTGATATGCATAGTCAAAGGGTGCAACAAACGGAGTGATTAATGCCATTACAACCAAGGAAATAATATAAATTAAACTGAATAAAGATAGTTTATTTCTTGTGAGTCTTATTAAAGCATCCTTGAATAAGCTACTTTCCTGATTATCCATTATCTTAATTTAGGATTAATTGCTGCTGCCATAAGATCAGAGATTAGATTCAATCCAATAATCATAAAGGAGAAGAAAATTGAGGAGCCTAGGATCATTGTATAGTCTCTGTTGAAAGCAGCTTCTACGTAGAATCTTCCTAGTCCTGGAATACCAAAAATAGTCTCTACAACGAAAGAACCTGCCAATAGACCCGCCATAGCTGGCCCTAAGAAGGCAATTACAGGAGTTAGTCCTCCTTTGAGGGCGTGCACAAGTACGACTCGAGTTTCAGAGAGTCCTTTAGCACGAGCAGTTCTTATAAAGTCTTGATTTAAGACCTCTAACATTCCTCCTCTAGTTAATCTTGCACAATAGGCAGCGTATGCTGTTCCTAGAGTAATAGTAGGGAGTATCTTATCCCCCGCCAGGTCTCCCCATCCTGAAACTGGTAAGACTTCCAACCAAATTCCAAAGATTAATGTGAGGAGTGGTCCCAGTATTATGGAAGGTACACAAATGCCCATCATAGCCGTGGTCATAGGTATGTAATCAAGATAAGTATTCTTTTTTAATGCACTAATTATTCCTGTACCAATCCCAAGAAAGAGTGCAAATACAATTGCATAAAGAGCTAACTCAAAAGTTATGGGTAATCCTGTAAAAATTAATTCGCTAACTGTTCTGCTGGGATACCTAAAAGAAGGGCCAAAATCTCCAACCAAAACTCCACCAAGATAATCCACATACTGCTCCATTAATGGAGCATTTAAGTTATATCTTTCGTTGAGTTTTTCCATAACCTCGGGAGAAACAGCTTTATCCTCATCAAATGGTCCGCCAGGAGCAGAATGAACCATCACAAACGTCAAGGTTATAACGGCAAGCAAAACTGGAATTGCCGTAAAGAGTCTTTGAAGAATTAAGTTGAACAAAGTTAGGTTTAATTTTCTAAATAAACAAATTGATAAGGTCTTGAATCCAAGAGATTATCCCCCCAGCCTTGGACTTGTTCGTGAAGCATATAAATTCTTGTATAGGTATAAATAGGTATTACAGGCATTTCATCTATTAATATTTTTTCAGCTTCATAAAAATTTCCATAACGCTCTTCTTGTGAAGTGCTATTAGCTGCAGCGATCATGAGATTATCATATTCTTTATTCGACCAACCTGTTTGATTGTTGCCCCTTCCGGTAACCATCATGTCTAGAAAGCTTTTAGGATCGATATAATCTCCAATCCAACCCGCTCTAGCGATTTGAAAATCGCCTATAGATTGTCTCGATAAATAGACCTTCCAGTCTGTATTAGTCAGAGTTACATCAATATCTAATTCTGTCTTCCACATCTGCTGGATAGCTTGCGCTAATTTCTGATGTCCTTCACTTGTATTGTA
>CALJGK010000063.1 GCA_938075195.1 uncultured SAR86 cluster bacterium | reverse complement strand
TTTTCTTTAGTTCTGTTGTTTCTTTTTTCCAATTCATAATATCTGGTGCCCCGTACAGGATTTGAACCTATGGCCTCTGGATTAGGAATCCAGCGCTCTATCCGACTGAGCTAACGGGGCTTTTTTATTATTTTAACAATTAAACCTTGATTTTAAATTTTCTTTGGCTATTATTTATGAAGCACCGATTTGAACCAGATTGCGGGTGCTTTATAAATACTGCTAAATAGGATTCTTCTGATGTTGACCTGTTTAGCGAAAGCTGGCAGGTTTTTTTTTAGGAGAAAGTTATGAGTTACAAAGGTAAAAATATAGAGACTATCGCTCTTCATTCTGGATGGCGAGCTGATGAAACTACAGGATCGGTAGCAGTTCCCATTCACCAAACAACTAGTTATTTATTTGAGAGCACTGAAAAAGCAGCAAGTCTTTTCTCTTTATCCGAGCTAGGAAATATCTATACAAGGATCATGAATCCTACAACTGCCGTTTTGGAAGAGAGGATGGCAGCAATAGATGGTGGTGCTGCAGGTTTAGGCGTTGCCTCTGGGCAAACCGCTTCAGCCTATTCCATTCAGAACTTGGCTAGAGCGGGAGACAATATAGTTTCTTCCTCTCATCTATATGGCGGAACTTATAATCAATTTAAAAATAATCTTTCTGAAATGGGTATTGAAGTGAGATTTGTTGATCCTACTGATCCTGAAAACTTTAAGCGAGCTACTGATGATAAAACGAGAGCTTATTTTGGAGAGACATTACCAAATCCAAGATTACAAGTTTTTCCAATTAAAGAAGTATCTGATATTGGAAGACCTCTTGGCATACCTTTAATTGTAGATAATACGGCTGCTCCAATATTCTGCAGACCTTTTGATCATGGTGCTGCAGTTATAACTTATTCCACAACTAAATATATTGGTGGTCATGGAACTTCTATCGGTGGATTAATTATTGATGGAGGGAATTTTGATTGGGAAGCAGCAGGGCCTTCTAGGCAGCCAGGACTAAATACACCTGATCCCTGTTACAACGGGGTGGTTTGGACTGAAGCCATCAAGCCGATGGGTCCCATAGCTTATATCATGAAAGCAAGAACAACACTCTTACGAGATTTAGGTGGAGCAATGAGTCCATTCAATGCCTGGACATTTATTCAAGGTCTAGAAACTTTACCTCTAAGAATGAGAGAACATGGCAATAATGCTTTGAAAGTTGCAGAATATTTAGAAAATCATAAAAAAGTTTCTTCAGTTACTTATCCAGGAATATCAGGTGGGATTGAACGAGAGAGAGCAAATAAGTACCTTTCTGGTGGCTTTGGAGCATTGATTGGTTTTGAATTACCTGGTGGAGTGGACTCCGGCAAAAAATTTATTGATTCATTAGAGCTCTTATATCATGTTGCGAATATTGGTGACTCTAGATCTTTAGCCATTCATCCAGCATCTACAACACACAGTCAATTATCATCCGAAGAGCAGCTCTCCGCAGGGGTTACTCCGGGATATGTAAGGCTATCTATAGGTATTGAAAATATAGAAGATATTCTTGCTGATATAGATCAAGCAATCAATAAAGCTAGCTAGTTTTCTAGAATCTTAACTTCCCGTTAAGTAAATCTTCCTAGCATCTCCAGTTAGGAATTATTGAGAGCCAGGCTCCATTTAGTCTGGCTTTTTATAGCTTAGTAGGATTTTCAGCTCCTGGATAAACGACTTCAGGATCAAAAACCTTTTCATTTTCTGTAAAATTTAATTTAACTTCGCCTTCATCAATTGAATCAATTGCTCTATAAAAACAAGATTTATAACCGACATGACAGCTTGCACCCAAACCTTCAATAGTGACTTTTAACCAAACTGAGTCTTGATCATCATCAATAAGTATTTCATCTACTCGATGAATCATTCCACTAGATTCACCTTTTTTCCATAAGACTTCTCTACTACGGCTCCAATAATGAGCTTCTCTAGTTGTAATAGTTTTATCCAAAGAGTCTTTGTTCATATAACCTACCATCAAGACTAATCCTGAATCAGTTTCTGTAACAACAACAGGTATCACTCCATCGGCATTAAATTTTGGTGCAAGAATATTTCCTTCTTCAACAAATTCAATAGATGAGCGTTTAGCAAAATTAATTTTTTCCACAATTTTTCCCTTTAAGAATTTCATTTTATCAGAACTGATTTATTTGGAGTTAATATCCATCTAATTCAGTTATGACGATTTTTTTTGGTAAAATAACTTATATCAATGCTACCTAATTTAAAAGTAGAGAATTTATCGTGTGTTCGTTCGGACAAGTCAATTTTTGACGACGTAAGTTTTGACGTTTTACCCGGTCATAATATAGAGATCATCGGCTCAAACGGATCTGGTAAAACAACTTTATTGAGAACCCTTCTAGGTCTCATTACCCAAGATAGGGGTGAAATTGTATGGCTCGATGATGCTGGTAAATATCATAACTACAGGACATTTGAATGTTTGTATCAAGGACATCAGCTCGGGATAAAAAATCTATTAACTGTTTTTGAAAATCTAAATATAACCAAACATGCAAAAGGTATGAGCCAAGAAGATATTTATAAGCACTTAGAGAGAGTAGGGTTAAGTAATGTTAACGAATTAGCTTCAAATATATCTGTAGGGCAAAGAAAACGAATAGCTATGGCCAAGTGGCTTTTAAAAGAATTTAAGATCTACTTTATTGATGAACCTTTCTCTGCACTAGATGATACGGCTACTCTTTTGATAGAAAAATTAATTAAAGAATTAAATGTTAAAGGGTGTTCGTTTGTTATAACCGGTCATAGACCTTCGGGCATAGAGGCTACACGCGTAGAGATTTAATATGCATAGTTCTATATTTGATTCATTATCAATAATCTTAAAAAGAGACTTAATGATAGCGTTTAGACGTTCTTCAACTTATATAACGCCTTTAATTTTCTTTCTTATAGTCGTTACTTTTTTCCCTTTAGCTCTCGGACCACAGGAAAGCTTATTAAGCTCTTTGGCTCCTGGTGTTATTTGGATAGCTGCTCTGCTTGCATCTTTGCTTGCAGTTGAAACGATATTTAGTGAAGATTTTAGAGATGGAACATTGGATGATTTTTTTATTTCGCTTGAACCCTCCTTTATATTAGTTTTTGCAAAGGTGACGATTCATTGGCTTATCACTGGGCTGCCTATTTTGGCCGCTTCTTCTATCGCTGCCATAATCTTATATCTTCCTTTGGATAGTTTTATTCCAATGTTATTGAGCTTACTGCTTGGCACCTCTTTTATGAGCTTATTGGGAGCTTTGGGAGCGGCGCTTGCTTTAGGTAAATCTGCAATATTGAGTGCAATTATTGTGTTACCTTTCTCGGTACCAACCTTATTAATGGGCACTTCTGTTATAACATCCTCTTTAAATAATCAAGATTTCAGTGGGTTCTTAATGATCATGGGCGCCATGTTGGCATTGGGTATACCTGGTTTGTGTTTATTAACTGTCGA
Organism: uncultured SAR86 cluster bacterium; assembly: GCA_938075195.1. Classification (GTDB taxonomy): domain Bacteria; phylum Pseudomonadota; class Gammaproteobacteria; order Magnimaribacterales; family Magnimaribacteraceae; genus Magnimaribacter. The sequence goes on along the minus strand of CALJGK010000063.1, from coordinate 3,009 downwards.
GGCTTTGCTTTTAAATTATGAGTAAACTTTGGTTGATGATAAAAAAATGGCTCATAGAGATGGGGTCTCCACCTTTATTTTATAAATGGTCTACAAAGACTCTTCCTTGGTTGTTTATTTCAGCAATACTCATCTTAGGAATAGGATTATCTTGGGGATTGTTATTTGCCCCTACAGACTATAAACAAGGTGATGTCTACAGAATACTCTACATTCATGTTCCGTCAGCAATCTTAGGCCAATCTATTTTTATGTTTATGGCTTTTTGTGGATTCATTAATGTGATCTGGAGAGCAAAGATATCTGGAATGATGCTTAAATCTGCAGCCCCTATTGGGGTTAGTTTTACACTATTAGCTCTTGTAACAGGTTCTATATGGGGAAAACCAACATGGGGAACTTGGTGGGTTTGGGATGCACGTTTGACTTCTACTCTTATATTATTTTTTATCTATGCAGCATTAATAGGTCTTCATTCAACTATAGAAGATAAAACAAAGGCAGATAGAGCAGTTTCAATTTTATCTATTGTCGGTTTGGCTATCATTCCTGTTATAAAAAAGTCAGTTGATTGGTGGCAAACTCTTCACCAGCCCTCAACATTTACAATAACCTCGTCGCCAAGTATGTCTCCTGATATGTACCAACCTCTTCTTCTATGCTTGGTAGGCTTTTATCTATTTTTTGCACTTTTATTAACCCTAAACCTGAGGAACGAAATTCTTGAGCGTGAAAGAACTAGGAACTGGGTAAAACAATTATTAGGAGTCTCTAGTTAGATGCTAGAAAAAATTAACATTTTATTTTTAATGGATGGGAATGGGCCTTTTGTCTGGTCGTGTTTATTGTTATTAATTCTAATTCTATTTTTTAATATCTTTTCTGCTTATAGAAAAAGACAGAAGATACTAAGGTCACTTACTAAAATATGAATCCTATTCGAAAACAAAGACTATATGCTTTAGTGGCTATTTTAATTGGCTCTTTACTGGCTACTTGGCTAGTTATCTCAGCTCTATCAGAGAATATGAATTTATTTTATTCACCCACTGAGATTAAAGTTGCGCAATTAAATGAAAATACTTTAATCAGAGCCGGAGGTATGGTTAAAACGGGCTCCATAATTAAAGATACCAATTCTCTAAATGTTGTTTTTACTGTCACGGACTATCAAAATGATTTAAAGATAAATTATGAAGGAATTTTGCCTGATCTATTCGCAGAAAATGCAGGGGTGGTAGTCAGAGGAAACCTCAATACTGATGGAAGTTTTAAAGCTATAGAGGTTCTTGCTAAGCATGATGAAAACTACATGCCTCCTGAAGTGGCTAAGCTTATGCAAGAAGATTCATGATACCTGAACTCGGCCACATTGCATTGATCGCATACTTGATGTTATGTCTTGTGGGCGGAATATTACCTTTGGCGGCTATATTTTTTAATAATGCAGCCTTGGAATTGCCTATTAAGAGGGTTACATCTCTTTTATTTTTTCTTATAACTTCCTCTTTCCTAATTCTAATTTATTCTTTTCTTGTAGATGATTTTTCAGTCGCATATGTAGCTCAAAATTCAAATATAAATCTACCTTTTTATTTCAAATTTGCTGCAACTTGGGGTGCGCATGAGGGTTCACTGATCTTATGGATCCTAGCAATGAATGCATGGTTAATTGGTTTCATTTTCTTAACAAAATGTAAAAACACATACTTTCTAAATACGGTATTTTCTATATCTTGCCAAGTAATGTTTGCTTTCACCTTGTTTACCCTTCTAACCTCTAATCCATTTGAGAGAATATTGCCTATTCCTCCTTTAAATGGAGCCGATTTAAATCCCTCTCTGCAGGATATTGCCTTTACAATTCATCCTCCCTTACTTTACTTTGGATATTCAGGCCTCTTAATCCCTTTTGCTATTGCTGTAGCTGCAATGTTATTTAATACAGATACAAAGGAATGGGCCTCATATTCTCGACCTTGGACACTTTTATCCTGCAGTTTTTTAACTCTCGGTATAGCGCTTGGTAGTTGGTGGGCTTACTATGAATTGGGGTGGGGCGGATGGTGGTTTTGGGATCCTGTAGAGAATGCAGCCTTTGTGCCTTGGCTATTATCAGTGGCTTTGTTTCATTCTTTGATAACCAGTCAAAGTAAAGGTATATTCGGAAAGTGGTCTATTTTACTTTCGATTTTAGCTTTCTCAACAAGCTTACTCGGTACTTTCTTAGTTCGATCAGGAATACTAACTTCCGTACACGCGTTCGCTCTTGATCCTGAAAGAGGCCTTTTTATTTTAGGTATCTTGGCTTTCTTTATAGTAGGAAGTCTAGTCATCTATTCGATAAAAGATTTAAACCAAGATAACGCCGGGACCTATGAATTAAATTCAAAAGAATTTGGATTCTTATTAAACAATCTTCTGCTCGTTATTCTTGCTATCTCTATACTATTCGGAACTATCTTTCCTCTCATATATGAAGCCATCACGGATGGAAAACAAATATCTGTAGGGGCGCCTTACTTTGAAATAATTTTATTTCCTTTTGCTCTAGCTCTTGGTTTTCTTCAAGGCATAGCTTTATATCTATCTTGGGGGTCTTCTTCTTCTTTTAGTTTTATACAGAGGGTTTTCTTGGAGTCTATCTCTGTCTTTGGTCTTATTTTATTAATCTTGTATATATTATTTGATAATCTTTATCTCACATCTTTCATCACTATATTTTTGGCATGCTGGATAGCTGCTGGCACCTTGCAAGTCAGCAAAAAAAGAAATATCAATTATTGGAGCTTCTTAAAAAAGAGACTGGCTGTAACTTTTGCTCATGTCGGAATGGCTATTCTTGTTTTGGGAGTGGGAGTGGTATCAAGTTATTCATTAGAAAAAGAACTTATTTTAGCTCCAGGAGATAGTTTTGAGTTTGGTGATCAAATAGTCAGCTTTGAATCTGTAGAAGATACATTAGGCCCTAACTACTTTTCAAAGTCTGCCAATATCTCTTTCAAAGAT
>CALJGK010000062.1 GCA_938075195.1 uncultured SAR86 cluster bacterium | reverse complement strand
AGCAGCTGTTCTGTGTGCTTCTATTGATAGTGACTCAGGAGTAGGGAGGGTAAGCACTAATAAGGCAGTCAAGACTCCTAGGACAAAACCTTTATTATTAGTAAAAAACGCCATTTCTAAATTCTAAAATAAAAAAGGGAGCAATGCTCCCTTTTTTAAAGCTTAAATAATTACAAATCCACTCTAAAGTCTAGATAATAATTTCTTCCTAAGTCTGAATGAACATCAGAAAAGAATCCATTATATCCATCTGCTAAAGGTGCTCTTTTGTCATTTAAATTTTTAATACCAAGCTTCACTCTTGCATTATTCTCCATTAATTTGAATTTATAGTGAATAGAAGCATTGACAGTAGTCATAGCAGGTAAAATCCATTTAGATCCATCCGATGATTTGCTAATTTTAGCTTGATAGAAAGAACCAATCTTAAGAGCAGAGATCATCGCACCATAATTTCCTTTGGAATAGTTGATTCTGAAGGAAGATTTTCTTTCGTAATTACCATCCCTTCCTAGTAAATCACCAAACCCATCAAGCACTGTGTAAGAAGGAAGAGTTCCATCATCGATAGCAGCTTGAAGAGTATTAAAAGAACCTGTTGGTGTTTGTTCAAAAGTTGTAGTTCTTGAATCAGCATAAGTTAATGCAAAGTCACCAAGATCAGTTTCAAAATCATAATAAACTACCGCGTCTCTACCTTCTATTGTTCGTGTAGCCATGTTTAAATATTCATCTTTAACTACTAGTGATCTTCCTACAGGACATAATCCAGCATTAGCAAAATAGCCTAGTTCGTCTTCATCTAAGTCTGATAAATCATCTCTAGAGACTGCTGAATTGCCTATGGCACCTGTACAATTAGAATTACCTGCTTGCAATCTAAGCAATAGGTCCATAACACCGTTGTTATTTCTTCCGAATAAACCTATGGTATTTTCTTTTTCAATCTCCCATGCATCTAGAGTAATAGTCAGGCCTTCAAATGCTTCTGGGGTTAGGACTAGACCAAATGAAGTATTATCAGATTCTTCAGGCTCTAAATCCTTAGCACCTTCAGAAAATCGTAAGACAGTAAAATCGTAATCTCCAATTGTTCCAGATTTAGCTAGTCCATTCACAGATGCAACATATTGCATTACAGAGTCTATTCTAGTTCCAGTTCTTGCAACTCTTAACTGATTCACTTGAACCAAGTTAGGAGCTCTAAAGGCAGTTGAAGCTGATGCTCTAAGGAATAATGAGTTATTAACTTCATAGCCTAAAGCAAATTTTCCTACAGTAGCTGACTTAGAGTCAGAGAAATCTTCGTGTCTTAAAGCCAGTTGAGCATTAATTTTCTCTGTTAGAGGAATTTGGAATTCAGCAAAAATTGAATTAACTTCTTTTTCTCCATACACATCTTCTGTAGCGCTTGAACCCATAACAGCAGATCTGTAAGGATGCGTATTTGTTGCTAAACTAGAATCTGTATTGAAAGGTATAGTTCCATCAAGTAAAGGGTCCCTATCATCAGAATAAGTTTCCTCTCTATACTCAAACCCTATTAGTGCTCCTACAGGCCCAGCAGGAAGTTCCAAAATATTATCATTGCTAAATTTAACGTCGAACATTGTGAGTTCACTTTCATCATCTCTGTTAATAACTGCTAATATATTTTGACTATTATTCGCTGAGAAATCAGGATTATAGATATTAAAAGCAGAAGAATCAGTACTGTTTAATTCTGTTTTAAGTGCATTTAAATTAATTCTATTACTAGTAGCATCACTTGATTCAGACTTAGAAAAAACTAAAGCTGTTTCCCAATCCCAATTTGAGTCAGTTGTTCCTCTTAACCCTGCTAAGAATCTGTAACTATCTTTATCTACGTTAACAGTTCTAGGAAGAGTATTAGGTCTCCATCCATCTATTCTCAATTTTTTCCCTTCCATACCTGGGATTTGTTGCGACCAATAATAATCACTTGCAATAGCTATATTTCCTGCAGGGAAAGAGCCATTATTGTCTTGTCTTTCCGATTCTGCTGAGTACATAGATATTTCTGAGAAGAAGTCGTTTCCATTGTCTAGTTCATGATTGATATAGACGAATAAATTAGTTCTCTCCAGGTCACCTCTATAATCTCTAAGCATTTGAGGAGCGGCTCCTGTATTTATGGTTCGTGTTTCAAAATCGGGAACGAGGCATGAACCGAACCCTGAATCTATAGCCCCTGTTCTTAAACAACCAGGGTGTCCCGTTGCTACCAATTGAGTTTCTCCTCTGCTATCAGTAAAGCCAGCCGTTCCACTCATATCAAGTTGAGGCATTTGATAAGTGTATAAATTTCTTAAGTTTGTATCTGAAGACCATACTGATGCATCGTATGCTTCTTTTCCACCAGGATAGTTATATCTATAATCCCCAATCGCCCATTTAGGATCTTCTGATAAAGCTATGCCATCTCTATCTCGATGACTAAAAAAAACAGATACATTTGTCTTTCCACCATTTAAATCCAAGCCATGTTTAACACTAAATGTGTTGTCCTTGGCATCAAGGCTTTCTATTCCACCACTTCTAAATTGCATTCTGGTTCCTACAAAATCATTGTCTAAAACATTATTGACAACACCTGCAACAGCATCAGCACCGTACAAAGCGGAAGCACCATCTTTAAGGACCTCAAGACGATCAAGACCATTCACAGGAATGGAATTAGTGTTAACGGTTAAAGTAGGTACAAAGTCACCACCAATATACTCAGTCTGATAACCTGCATTGTTGACTAATCTTCTTCCATTAAGCAAAGAGAGAGTATTACCTACACCCATGTTTCTCAGGTTATAAGCACCCACATCACCACGTGCTGCATTTACACCACCAGACACTTGCTCATTTTCATTAAAGAAATTCATTCCTTGCTCAACAAGATTATCAATGAGCTCGTCACCATCTGCAGCTCCAATTACATCAATATCTTCTGAAGAGATAACTGTAACCGGAAGAGCCCCTGTAATTTTAGCTCCCTTGATCTGGGAACCAATTATGACTATTTCTTCAACATCTTCTTCTGCAGAAAATAAATTGAAAGAATTTAATAAACTAAAGATTATTAACAATGTTATTTTTTTCATTTTTACCCCAAAATTTAATATAAGTGATTTTAACTTTACCGATAAGACAAATGAAGTCTAATTCTTGTTTTATTTAAATCCATAGACTAAGGTTATACTCTATTTTTTTTAATTCTATGAAAACTAGACAATTAGAAGTATTCCATGCCATCTACACAAAAGGCACTATAACAGAAGCAGCAACGTTTCTTAATGTCTCTCAACCATCAATAAGTAAAGTACTTGCTCACACAGAAAGTCAGTTAGGTTTTTTATTATTCTCAAGAATTAAGGGAAGATTATTTCCTACTCCTGAGGCAGATGCTATATTTTTGAAGGCGGACAAGATAAATACTGATTTGAATCATTTAAAAGAATTAACAGAAAATATGTCTTCTAAGCCATCAGGACTAATAAGGCTTGGATGCGCACCGACATTAGGTCTAGATCTCATACCAACTTTGGTCTCAGATTTTTCTTCAATTAATCCTGGTGCTAGATTTGAAACTCACGCTTACCATTTTGATGAAATGATAGACCACCTAAGAGATGGAAGCATTGATTTTGGAATAGCTTTTGAAGCTAAGGATTATGAGGATGTGGAGTGCATAAGAATACTTGAAGGAAACTTTGTCGTACTGGGGTCAAAGGATTACCTTTTTTCAAAAAATATTTTAACTCTTAAGGATTTAAAAAACATACCTTTTGTTGGCATTGAAGGCCCCTTATCTGAAAAGCTTTATTCGTATTTTTCTCAAAAAAAATTTACACCTAATTTTATTACAAAAACAGATTCATATCTTATGGCAGCTTCATGCGTAAAAAAAGGTCTAGGCATATCTGTTTTAGATCAAATTTCTGCCTCTTCACTTAATTCGTCTGAATTTATATGGAGATTAAAAGATGCACCTTCCTGCGATGTTTATTTGGTCGTACCAAAAAAAATATCAAAGTCACATATTCAAGAAAATTTTATTTCTTTTACGCTAAGCCATAACTATAAGTTATAGATTTCACTAACAATAGAATTTTATATTCTTACGGCGCTAGCTAGAATTCTTACAATGCACATTCACATCATAGGAGCGGGAGTTGTTGGATTAACCACAGCCTATTATCTGTGCAAAAAAGGTCATAAAGTAACAATCATTGAAAAAGAGCATGATGTTGCTTGTGGAGCTAGTTTTGCAAATGGGGGTCAGCTCTCTTATTGCTTCTCTGATCCACTTGGGAAGCCAAGCCTTTTACCAAAGCTTCTTAATATAGTCTTGAATAGAGATTTAGGTATCCGCTTTAACCTCCCTCCTAACCATAACTCTTTAAAATGGCTAAAGCATTTCGCTGCTAACTGCACTAGAAAAAAGCATAACCAAAATCAATTACAGCTTGCTGAACTGTCTCTGTCCTCTATGTCTTTACTTAAGGAAATGAAAGATCACTTAAATCTAAAATTTGATCATCAGAGGAGTTCAAAAATAGCGCTTTTTGAAAAAGAGAAGGATTTTAAGAATGAGATAAAATATTTAAAGCTTAAACAAAACCTTGGTAATGATAATAGGGCAATGTCTATTGAAGAAGCGATCTCCTTAGAGCCAGCGATAGGAACCCTGAATAATAGATATGCGGGAGCAATATTTTCAGAATCAGATGAAGCTGGAGATACACTTCTCTTTTGCAGAGGTCTTAAAGATTGGCTTATAGAAAATGGAACTAATTTCCATTTTAAAACTTATGTAAAAGGACTGAAAAATAATAATTCAAAAGTAGTAGGCTTGACTACTGATGAAGGCTTCATTGAAACAGAAAAGATAATAGTTTGCGGAGGGTCATCAACAGAGAATATAGTTGAATCTCCATCTCCTATAACCCCTGCAAGGGGTTACAGCTTAACATTGCCAAGAGGAAAGGTTAGTTTTGATATGAGTCTAACTCTATCAGATCAAAAGGTACTCTTTACTAAACTTGGTAAGAAAATAAGAATAACAGGCTTTGCCGATTTTTTTCGAAACAACACTAATGATCATAAAAGAATCCAAGAACTTATAGAGTTGGCACAAAGAGTAGCACCAGATCTTGCAGATTATAATCCAGTAAAAATAGATTCATGGTCAGGTGACAGACCTCTAACCCCTTCAAGCATTCCTTTTATCGGCCCATCTAATTTAGAAGGCGTATATATAAATTCTGGGCATGGATTCTATGGTTGGACGCTTTCTTTTGCTTCAGGAAAAATAATTTCAAATTACTTTTAACTTGCTTTAAACTTTCTACAATAAACCAAGTTTAATTTGAAAGTTAAGTATATTCTCTCTATGGATGGTGGTGGTGTAAGAACGCTCGCCTCTATAAGATTTCTAAGACTCCTTGAAAAAGAAATGGGAGTTAAAATCCATGAAAAATTTGATTATTTTGTAGGCACTTCAGCAGGTGCAATATCTTGTTTGGCTCTTGCAGCCAAAAGCTTTTCAACAATAGATCTAGAGGATATCTGGGCTCCTAGTAATTTAAAGAAAACCATGCAGTCTTCATCTTGGGAGTTGAGGTTAGGATTGTTACAAAGTAACCCTAAGTATACGAGCGTTGGCAAACGAGAAGTGCTATCCAGTTATTTTGGACAATCTACTTTAGGAGAATCAAATAAGCCTGTTGCCGTTCTGAGTTATGACATTCAAAAAAGGAATCCTGTTCTCTTGCGTTCTTATGTCGCCGAAGATCAGAATATTTCTTTAGTAGATGCTGCAGATGCTACCAGTGCAGCTCCAATTTATTATCCTACTGCAAAAGTAGGAGATAGATATCTTATTGATGGAGCAATAGTTGCGAATCATCCTGTTCTGCACGGTTATGTCGAGGCCAAGAAGCTTTTTCCAGATACGGAAATTAGGGTTTTAAGTATTGGAACTGGTTTAAGTAAGAGATCTCTTAACGGAGAGGCATCGATGAAATGGGGTATCGTAGGATGGCTGATGCATGACTTATTCGGATTAATGGTAGAAAGTAGTTTGGATCATGAATTAGCCGGTGAACTGATAGGTGAGTATTACTTAAGAGTCAATTCCCCAATTGATTCTGTCAATAGAAGATTAGATGATAGAAGTAAATCAAATATAGAGAGAATTACAAAGATGGGCGAAGATTGGTGGGATCAATTTGGAGAAAGGGCCGTAAAATTATTATCAGAATGAAACACTTATTTTTATCTTTATTTATTATTTGCTTATCAAATTGTTCTGTAAATCCCGTAACTGGCAAACAAGATTTTGTAATGATTAGTGAGAGTCAAGAAATCCAGATGGGACGAAAATATAATGCTCAAGTTCTAAAACAAAATCCTATTTACCAAGATCAGTCTCTTCAAGATTATGTTCAGTCTATAGGAGAATCTCTTGCAGCAAATAGTCATAGGCCTAACTTAATTTATAGGTTTACTGTTTTAGATAGCCCTGACATAAATGCTTTTGCTCTTCCAGGAGGTTACATATATATCAATAGAGGATTGATGGCTTATCTATCCAGTGAAGAGGAGCTTGCAGCTGTTTTAGGTCATGAAATAGGTCACGTTACAGCAAGGCATAGCGTAAGGCAGTATTCCCAATCTCAACTTATGGGAGTCTTATCAACAGCGATTGAGATAAATTCAGGAAGAACAGCAGGAAACTTAGCTAATCTTGCTTCTGGAGCACTGTTGTCAGGTTATGGCAGAGACATGGAGCTTGAGGCTGATGACTTGGGAGCACAATATATTTATCAAGAAGGATATTCGGCTCAAGGTATGTATGAAGTATTATCTGTTCTCAAGGACCAAGAGGTTTACTCAAAAAAAATCGCCGAACAAAGAGGACAAGAACCCAAAAGCTATCATGGCGTATTTGCTAGTCACCCCTCAAACGATCAAAGACTTCAGGAAGTTTTGAATAATGTTAGTGTTTCATACAAGCAAGGTGAAAAAACTAATAATGATATTTTCCTCAAAAAGATTGAAGGAATGGTTTTTGGAGATTCCGAACAGTCAGGTGTAAGAAGAGGTGATGAATTCTTTCATGGATCACTTGATCTCTTTCTGTCTTCTCCTCCAAGTTGGGAGATTATTAATACGCCTAATACTTTAGTATTCAGTTCGCCATTTGGTGAGGCAATCTTACAAATGACTATTGAAGACCTTAACTATAAAGAAACGCCCGAAGAGTACATGAGGCGTTTCGCCTCTGATACATATGATGACCAAATCCTGACAATAAATGGTTTTGAAGCCTTCACAACAAAAGCTATTAAATCTGGAAGAATGACTAGGATGGCGGTTATATTTAAACAAGATCAGGTCTTTCAATTCATTGGTTATTTAAAAAATGAAAATACAAACCTTTCTCAATTTGACACTAACTTCTTGAAGATCATCAATTCATTTAGAACATTAAAAGAAGGAGAGAAGAAATTAGCCAAACCTTTAAGATTGTCTTCTTATAAAGTAAAGAAAGAAGACACCTACAAATCCTTAGCCTTGAGAAGCAGCATAGCTAATGATGCTGAAGATCAATTACGTCTCATAAACGGAGATTACCCTGACAAACTCTTATCGATTGGAAGAGTGATTAAGATTGTTAAATAATCTATAGGGGATTAATAAGATGTCCGCCATCTACAGGAATAATTGAACCTGTCATAAATGCCGAGGCCTCGCTTGCCAGTAACAACAACACTCCATCAAGGTCTGATTCAAGACCTAATCTGTTCATAGGGATATTTCTTATATAGCTTTGGCCTTCTTCAGTTGCAAAAAACTCATTATTAATTTCCGTCAAGATATAGCCAGGGGCTATAGCATTAACTCTGATATTTGATCGTGCAAGCTCTAAGGCCATACTTTTAGTAAGTTGAACTAATCCAGCTTTAGCTGTTGCATAGCTTGCAAGATTTAATCCTACCCGCAGCCCTAAAATGGAAGCAATATTTACTATACTTCCTGGTTTATTCTCTTCAAGTAGAGAGTCTGTAAAACTCTTGGCGACTCTGTAAGCACCATTAAGGTTTGTGTCTAGAACATAATTCCAGCTCTCCTCATCTAAATCCTTGAATCTTCTAGGATCAGATGTGCCGGCATTATTAATTAATATATCTGGAGCACCGACAGAATTATTTATCTCTGAAAATAGCTCTTTAACACTATCTTCGGAAGTCACATCTAAGGGCAGGACAAGAACTTCCCCATCGATCTCATCTTTGAGTTCTTCAAGATTCTGCATTCTTCTTGCACATATGACCAAATTTGCGCCCGCGGCAGAAAGAGTCTTGGCGAAATGTTTTCCGAGACCGGAAGAGGCTCCTGTGACAACGGCTGTTTTGCCATCTAGATTAAAAATTTTTTGCATAGCTATTTAATGTTTTGCAGAAGTAATTCAACTTCTTTGATTAGATTATCCTGGTGAGGTTGGAGTTCTTGTTGACCAAGATTCCCTATTATTGCTTGAAAGGGATCTTCAATACCCATATTTTCTTCAGCTAGAGTTTCAATAACAGCATGTGCAAAAAATGGCACTGTAGCAGCACTATAACCACCTTCATGGGTCATAAGAATTCTCCCATTGCAAAGCTCTTGAGCTGACTTCATAATTTTTTTAGTTAACGACTTAAATCCTTCGCTGGTAAGCATTTGCCTACCAATAGGATCACCGGCACCCCCATCAAATCCTGATGGAACAATAATTAATTCGGGTTTGTATTGTTCAATGGCTGGTATCACAACTCTATCAAAGGCGGCTTCGTAAGCTCCTACCCCCGAACCTGGCGGAAGGGGTATATTAATATTGTAACCACTTCCTAAACCTTCACCATTCTCTGACACCAGTCCTGAGTTAGAAGGAAAGTTACGATCCTGGTGAATGGATATCGTTAGGGCATTAGGATCATCATAAAAAGCTGCTTGAGTTCCATTACCATGATGAACATCCCAGTCTACGAATGCGATCTTATTAAGACCTTTATTCTTTAAAGCATGCTTACCTGCTATGGCGGCGTTACCAAACAAGCAAAAACCCATTGCTTTATTAGGCATGGCATGATGACCAGGTGGCCTGACTAAGGCATAGGCATTATCAACCTTTCCTTCAATGATATGGTCCAAGGCTTCAATAACACCACCAGTGGAAAGTAGGGCTATATCAAAACTTCCAATACCTGTTGGTGTGCTTATTCCAGCATTAACACTTATCGAATCATTTAAAGACTTCATGTGGTTATAATGTTTTTCGGTATGAAATAAGAGAATTTCCTCCTTGGTTGCCTTTCTAGGTTTTATCTTTATAAGTTTGTCGTAGAGTCCAGAGACTTCCATTAAATTCTTTATCCTTCTTTTTGAATCAGGGCTTTCAGAATGATGGAGAGGTTCTACAGGAAAACCATAAGGGACATAATCTGCGTGATTGCCCGTATGGTGCCAGAGATAAAGTTCGTGAAATACTAATCCAGTTTTCATAGTCTTATTTATATAATTTCAAAATATCTTTCGAGTTCCCACGTTGAAATAATAGAAGAATCAAAAGGATTCTTATTTTTTTTAAATTCTTCATATTCCCATGTTCTCGTATTTGCAAAATGATTTACAAAAGTCTCACCAAATAAATTTTTTGCAGATTCAGATTGTTTGAATAATTTTGCAGCTTCACCTAAATCGGAAGGGACTTGATATTTTCTATCAAGTTTTAGGTCATATGCACCGCCTTGTGTTTCAGGAGTGGGTTCTATTTTTTCTTTAATGCCAAGATACCCTGCTCCAAGAGTAGCAGCCAAGGCTAGATAAGGATTAGAGTCCGCGCCCGGTAACCTATTCTCAATACGTTGACTATCTGCATCACCCGTTATCGCCCTAAAGCCTGTTGTTCTATTCTCAACTCCCCAAGTCATATTTATAGGAGCCCAAGCTCCAGGACAAAGTCTTTTATAGGAATTGACTGTTGGAGCAATCATTACAGAAAATTCTCGCATATATTTTTGCAAGCCACCTATAAAATAAGTGAAGTCTTTAGGTAGTTGATTCTCTTTAGTGGAGCTGAATAAGGATTTGCCTTCTAGGTCTTGAAGAGACACATGAATATGTCCTGACTGTCCTGGATATTGTCCAGACCATTTCGCCATAAAGTTCGCCATTAAATTATTTTTTTGAAACAGTACTTTTGAAAAAGTCTTAAATAGAGTTGCCTTATCTGCTGAATTAATTGACTCATCAACCATGATTGCTGCTTCCAAAACTCCAGGACCGGTTTCAGTATGCAGACCCTCCAAATGCATATCCATGTCTACACAAAGGTTGAGTAATTGTTGATAAAGATCTGAATGTGTACTGCTTCTTAAAACAGAGTAACCATACATGCCAGGTGTGAAATTTTTTAACTTTTTAAATTTTTTCTCCCGAATCGTATGTGGGGTTTCATCAAAAAGAAAGAATTCATACTCAAATGCTGACTTTGATTGGATGCCATTCTCTTTTAAAGTCCCAAGAATTTTCTTTAACACTCCTCTTGGGCACACTGAATCGTCTGATAACTCAGCTAAAAAAAGAGGTGTATTTTCCTCGAAGGGTATTACTCTTCCTGATCCTGGGACGATAGATGCTTTGGCATCAGGGAAACCAGTGTGCCATCCAGTGACAAGCTCTTCTTCCGATGTGTTACTAAATTCATATAATTCATCATTGCTATCCCATCCAAATATCACATCACAGAACCCAAAACCTTTTTTTGAAGATTTGATGAATTTATCAACATGCATGTATTTACCACGGAGAATACCGTCGATATCTGTAATCGCAACTTTGACGTATTCTGTTTTAGATGACTCTAAAAATTTTTTGATGTCTTCAGCAGATTTTAATTTTCTAATTTTCATTATCTAGACTCTAAGGTTTTAGTATAAAACAAACTCAAAATGTTAGAATTCTTTGTGAATTGTAACTTCATAACTTTAAATGAATAGAAAAAACATATCGGTGCTGGGGGGAGGAAGCTGGGGAACAGTTTTAGCCTATCTTGCTTCATTGAATGGAAATCAAGTTAATTTATGGATGCGGGATAATAACTTAGCCGAAGCAATCAACAGCACAAGGGTAAATAAGAGGTATTTACCTAATTTAGGTCTTGGAAAAAATATCACTGCCACTTCGCACATAGAGGATATTAAAGAATCTGATTTAATTATTTTCTGTGTCCCTAGTGATGCTTTTCGAGACGTCTCTCTTTTGGCTTCTTCATGTATAAATGAAAACACATTTTTGGTAACTGCAACCAAAGGAGTTGAAAAAGACGACTTTAGTTTGATGAGCAAAATTTTAGAAGAGTACTATTCTAAAAATCTTATCGGTATTTTAAGTGGTCCTAATTTAGCAGAAGAAATTGCCAATCATCACTTATCCGGAACGGTGATTGCCAGTAAACACAAAATTTTAAGAGATGAGGTAATTCAAAATTTATCGACAGATTTTTTTAGAATCTACGAGAATGATGACCCTTATGGGGTTGAGATGGGAGGGGCCTTAAAAAATATTTATGCTATTGCCTGCGGTATAGCAGATGGCTTGAACTCAGGAGAAAATACCATCGGTATGATAATGACTAGAGGTTTGGGTGAGATGAGTCGTTTAGCAACAGATTTAGGTGCAAACCCACAAACATTTCTTGGTCTGGCCGGAGTAGGTGACCTTATTACAACTTGTGCTTCTCCCCTGAGTAGAAATCATCAATTTGGTAAATATATCGGCGAAGGTCTTTCTGTAGAAGAAGCCAAGCAAAAAATAGGACAAACAATTGAGGGCTTAAAGACCTTAAAAGTTGTAAAACATATCTCTGATAAGCATGGTGTTGAAATGCCGATAGTGGATTCTCTTTACAAAATCATCTATAAAGGTATTAATCTAGATGGGTCAATTCAAAATGTATTGGGTCAGGATATGATTAAAGATGTGGAATTTATAAAATAAAAAAATAATGTCAGAAATTGAAGAAGAAAAGATAATCGATGTTGGTTCCGAAGAATTCATTGATAGCGATGAGTGGAAGGATAATTTTTTAAAACAAGGAAAATGGATTAGGCTTTTTTGGATGCTGGCATTCTCTTTTGTTTACTACCTTTCTATGACAGTACTTTGGTTAATAGTATTTACTCAGTTTCTTTTTGTTTTAATTACTGACAATAGAAGTGAAAATATTTCAAAAGTTTCTATAGGATTCAGGGACTATATGGTCCAAATCCTAGATTACTTAACTTACCATTCTGGAGAGAAGCCATTTCCGTTCAGTGAATTTCCTAAATCTCAAGATACGAACGAAAGCGAATAACTAAAATTTAAATTACAAAAGGTCTTTCAGGATGGAAAACTTCAACAATAAAATAGCGGTCGTGACAGGTGGTGGAACTGGCATGGGCAGAGAGCTTGTCAGACAACTTGCAAAAGAAGGTTGTCATGTAGCTATGTGTGATGTCATTGAAGATAACATGCTAGAAACATATGAAATTGTATCTAAAGAATCTCCAAATATAACCATCACAAAGCATGTTTGCGATGTATCCAACGAAGAGCAAGTAAACCGTTTTAGAGACCAGGTTCTATCAGAGCACAAGACAGAAACAATCAATTTACTTTTTAATAATGCAGGTATTGGCGGAGGAGGTAGTTTCGTCGACTCTTCTAGAGAAGAATGGGAGAGGTGTTTTGCAGTTTGCTGGTATGGAGTGTACTACTGTTCAAGAGCTTTCATGCCTTTGATAGTTGCAAGCTCTGAAGGGCATCTAATCAATACGAGTAGCGTAAATGGTTTTTGGGCAAGTCTAGGAGGAACACCGCATACAGCTTATTCTGCAGCAAAATTTGCAGTTAAAGGTTTCAGTGAAGCTTTATTGGATGATTTTAGAATCAATGCTCCTCATGTGGGTGTTTCTGTGGTTATGCCTGGTCATATAGGAACTTCTATAGCTATAAATACAGGGAAGATCATTACTATGAATGCCTCCGGAGCTTCTGCTGAACGTACTGATGAAGAAATGCAAAAGGTAAAAGAAAATATGATTAAGCTAGGCGCGCCTGTTCATAATCAATCCCTCGATCAGATTAGAGAAATTATAAAAGAACGTGCAAACTCATTCAAAGAAGAGGCGCCAATGACAGCTGGCGAAGCTGCAACAGTTATTTTAGATGGTGTGAAAGAAAACAAATGGAGAATTCTTGTAGGCGAAGATGCTAAGGCTCTTGATAAGTGGGTTAGGGAGTCTCCTGAAGATGCTTATAATATTTCATTTAATTTAGAAAAACGAAACGAAAATGACAATTAGATATAACTTTAAGAAATGAGGACAAAAAATGAAGAGCTTTAAAGACAAGGTTGCGGTAATTACAGGAGCAGGTTCTGGGATGGGAAGATATCTTGCTGTTTTATTAGCCAAAGATGGTGCTGACGTTTCTGTTTGCGATGTTAATGAAGAGACATTAAATGAAACAGTTGAGATGCTCAGGAAATACAATGTTTCCGTTTCATCACATTTATTGGATGTTTCGGATAAGGAAGCCATTGAGGCTCTTCCGGGGAAAGTTATAGAACAGCACGGTAAGGTAGATATGGTGTTCAATAATGCTGGAGTCACTACAGGAACTCACTTCAAAGATATGGACGAGAATAATTGGGATTGGGTCATGGGAATTAACTTTGATGGTGTCATCAATAGTACTAGAGCCTTTATACCTCATATGGTGGACAGTCCTGAGGCTGCTATTGTAAATACTTCTTCTATATTCGGAATGGTTGCTGTCCCTGGTCAGACTGTCTATCACGCAACTAAGTTTGCTGTTAGAGGCTTTACTGAAAGTTTAGCTATGGAGATGAAGGAAACAAATCCTAATCTACAAATTCATTGTGTTCACCCTGGCCATATCGGAACTAATATTGCGGCTGATGCACGATTTGATGAAGAAAATTTTAATCAAGATGAAACTCAGGTCAGTAACTCAATCTTCACAAGAAATGCTCCAAAATCTCAAAAAGAAATGGGAGACTTATTTAGGGAAGGTGGAATGCATCCAAGCAAAGCAGCAGAAATTATACTGAATGGAGTTAAGAAGAATAAGACTAGAATTTTTATAGGACTAGATGCCAAGCTCCTTGATCTCTCTCAAAGGATATTCCCTAAGCATTATCATAAAACGTGGGCTCTATTTATGCCCCTTTTGATGATTTTTAGAGATAAGAAGCCATTAAAATCACTTGATTAGCTTCTTGAAAGTTGAATAATTTGGATTATCAACTGCAATTTTATTCTTAGATAAAGTAACAAGTAGGTCTTTTAAATTCTGATCTTCTAGATCAATTTTTTTATCTTTTATCAGCAAAGCCAATGTTTCAATACTTGGCGTATCTGACTCCATTAAGCTTTGTAATAGACTGATAACTTCATTAGAAAGCTCTTCTCCTTTTTCTATTTCTCGGATCACTATATTCAAAACATTTTTTACAATTCTTAATTTGAAAGCTAAATGAGGTGGTACTTCAGATTTAATTTTTGTATCTAGAAAGTGGCTTATTGCTGCAAGTAAATCAACACTAGTAGGTTTATCAAAAATCATTATTTACCTCCAAGGAATAGAAGATCTACTATATCAAGTTCGGTTTCAGAAACTCTTCTGCCGATTGCGGCTTTTTCAACTGAATTAACTGAACCATTTAAATGCGCAGAGGCTTGTATGAGACAAATGACACCCCATCTAAAAGTGCCAAAAACTTGCCATGTTCTTACCAAATCTTCGTCTACTTGAAACTGACTGATTGAGTTATAACCCCTCAATAAGTCTTCTAACTCTCCAAAACCTCCTACCACTTTTTCATTTTGACCAAATCTCCAAGAATTGCCGCAAATCCAACCTAAGTCTTGAAATGGATTGCCTATATGGGCCAGTTCCCAATCTATGATTGATTCTAATCCTTCATTAGAGACTATGATATTACCCAGTCTGAAGTCACCATGAACTAGACTTGATTGCGTATCGCCAAAATCTTGATCTTTTAGCCATAGATAAGTGTATTCGAAGACTGGAGAGGGTTGGTTGAAAGATTCATAAGTAGCATAAAGATCATTGAGTTGATCAATTGGAGTTTTCTCTTGTAAATAATCAAGCTTTCTAACATCTACTTCATGAATTTTTGCTATTGCTTCGCCGCACTGAAAAGCTAATAAGGGCAGGGCATCTTTGAATTCAGCATCTCTTAAAACTTTTCTTGGAATCGATTCTCCTTCAACAAATTTCATAATATAGCTATCACCTAATGCTTCTTTTAAAGAAGATACCGCTACAATTTCAGGAACAGGTGCTTTTATTTTTCTAACCTCTTGCTGCAATAATGCTTCATCAGAAGTCTTAATAGCTAAAGGACCTTCAATTCCAGAACCTTTTCTTAGAATGTATTCATTTGTCTCATGATTAGTTTGAACTTCAAATCTCCATATCTCTTTCGAAGCGCCTCCAGTTAGAGGTACTAGATTTAATATTTTTCCTTCAATATTTACTTCTAGAAGCTTATTTTGAAGAGCCTTTGAAAGTTCTTCTGTCATTTATTCAGATTCTAAAGTTGCATCTCTTTCACCAAAGTCCCAGCCTGCACCGTTGTTTTGGTAATTTTTTAGTATCCTTTTTGCAACTGACTGAACATGAACCTCGTCTGGACCATCATAGATTCTTGCTTCTCTAGCATGCCTATACATCAGACTAAGCGGAGTATCATCAGTCAGACCTTTGGCTCCATGAACCTGAATGGCTCGATCAATTACGTTATGGACCATTTCAGCTCCTACTACCTTGATCATGCCTATTTCAATTCTCGCATCATCCCCTTGATCAATTCTCTTAGCGGCATCTAAAGTAAGGTGTCTGCTAGCTTGTATTTCGCAAGCACTATCAAAAACAAATTTTTGTAGTAATTGTTTTTCTGCCAGGGGAGTTCCAAAAGTTTCTCTAGAATGAAGTCTATCGCACATTAGATCGAAGGCTCTTTGAGCCTGTCCCAGCCATCTCATGCAGTGAAATATTCTTCCCGGACCTAATCTTCTTTGTGCTATCAAGAAACCTTGTCCTCTAGGTCCTAAGAGATTTTCTTTTGGAACCCTGACATTGTCATAGTTGACTTCATAGTGACCTCCATTGATTCCCAAAACGGGTGTTTCTCTTATAATTTTATAACCAGGATTATCTGTCGGAACAATTATCATGCTAAACGCTCCGTGACTCGGAACATCTAACTCAGTTCGACACATAACAGTTGTATAAGCTGCTCTAGCTGCTCCAGTTGTAAACCATTTCGTTCCATTAATTACCCACTCGTCACCATCAAGCACTGCTGTAGTTTGTAATTGTGTTGGGTCAGAACTAGAAATTTCAGGTTCTGTCATAGCGAAGCTAGGAAAAATTTCACCTTGCACTAAGGGTTCAAGGTACTCATCTCTCCATTTCTTTGGAGCAAATTCTCTCAACATGATTGAGTCTTGAAGAGAGTGAGTGCCCAACGCAACCATTGCACTGGATGATCTACCGACAACTTCATTGATATATACATATTCCATGAAAGGCATACCTTCTCCACCAATATCTTTAGGATGACCCAAAGCCCAAAGAGAATTATCTTTTGCTTTTTGCATGAGCTCAGAGAGTTTATCCTTAGATTCTTCTCCACCATTTTGCAATATAGTCTCAGCTGGGTAGACTTCTTCTTCAACAAATCGTTTTACTTCCGATCTTACTTCTTTCCAATTTCTTTCCATTTTCTTTCCACTTTTATTTTTTTAAATTTATAGATCTTTTAAAGCCTTTAAGACTTAACTTATCTTTTTCTATAATGACATCTTCTTCCCCTTGTAGAACATTGTCATTGAATTTATAGATAATATTATAATTTCCGCGGAGACATTGCTTGTTGTGTTTAATGCTTTTTGCAATGACATCTTTATTTGCAGAAATATAATTCTTCATCTTGGTAGCTGAATACTTTTTGTTCAATAAACTCATTGATTCTTCTGGAGATAAAATTAATGCAGAGGCATTATTTCCACCAAACCCTTTAGCGTTTAAAAATGCAGCACTAAAAAAGTCTTTCTCTTGGATTTGGTCATCCAACAAAATGTCTAAATTATCTTGATAAACATCGTCCGCCACAGAGTGAGTTGAGTGTATTCCTGGTATTATTCCTTTATCCCAGGTGCCCAATGTAGTCGTCAATTGATCTCCTGAAGCCGGTGCCATGCTATGACCTAAGTAGGACTTAATCCCTGTAACTGGTAATGACTTGATACCATAAGTCTTGGCTACTTCATTCAGGATATGGGATTCTGTAGTTCTGTTTGCAGGAGTGCCAGTTCCGTGAGCGTGCACAAAAGTTTTCGTTCTAAGTTTTTTGGAACCTATAATTTTTTCTGCTTCAGCTACACACTTAGCCATAGTGATGTAGTTGCCGACGCCAGGTCCACTAATAGAGCTTTTGAAACCATCCGAATGTGAAGATACGGCTGATACGCATCCATACACTTCTGCACCTAATTCTATAGCTAAGGCGTCGTCCATAAGGATTACAAATTGGGCTGATTCACCAAGAACCATACCAACATTTTGACCAAAGGGTCTGCAAGCTCTTTCCTGATGAGGGCCATTAGTCAGATTCTCATTTTGTTGAGCTTGCATTTCCATCATTCTTTTGTCGTCAGACAACGCACTCATCGCATAAAATCCATCAACGATCTCAGGAGTGATGGGGGCTTCAGCGCCACCTACAACCACGAACCTTGCGGAGCCTGATTCTATTGCTTCTTTTCCCATTTGCAGGTTGTATAAAAAAGTTGCACAAGCCCCCACTACATGTCCAGTTCTTCCCACACTTCCCAAAATGTAGGCATTAATAAAATCAGCTGACATTTCAACCAAACCGAGAGCTAAATTTTTTGAACTGGCTCTAGAGCCTTTTAATCTTGACTGCATTAAGCCGCCAAACCCAAAACCATCTAATTGACCTATAGCTGCTCCACTAAAAACAGCCACTTCATCTGGAGATATTTTCTCTTGTATATTTTTCCAATCAATTCCAAGCTGTCCAAGTGCATCACCCATACCAAAGACAGTCATTTGTAGTGCTTTTGGATGCTGTCTAGCTGGATATAGACTTGAAGGATCAAAGCCCTTAGGTAATTGCCCGGCAGCACTGGCCCCAATCTGGTCAAGGATGACACCATCCTTGTCATAAAGATCTCTATCTAATTTTCTAACCATAGAGTCAGATCTGATATTAGAACTGTTATCAATTAAGTATTTTTTTAAATCAATTGTGTCCCCAGAACTAGTCTCCCATGACCTGCCGATCGGCTCTATTTTACCTTGCAAAACAGCTAAGTCTTGAAGGACTTCAAGTTGCTCTTTACTTGATAGTGAATCAAAAACCATATTTTTATAAGACAGATAAGAAGAACTCCTACCGGCTGAATTTATTCCACCGAAACCAGTTATTAATGCTAGAGATTTTGAAGTCATACTATTTAATTA
Organism: uncultured SAR86 cluster bacterium; assembly: GCA_938075195.1. GTDB lineage: Bacteria > Pseudomonadota > Gammaproteobacteria > Magnimaribacterales > Magnimaribacteraceae > Magnimaribacter. Next base: position 20,170 of record CALJGK010000062.1, on the reverse strand, counting down.
TTTTACTCTTACAGATTTTTATATTGTATGGCAATATTCACAAAGTTTTTAAGTTTATAACAATGGAGAAGTTATGCATCCAGGAGTGAATGGAAAAAAGTTTCCTGAAAAACCAGCAATAATTATGGCTGGCAGCGGTAAAGTGATTACGCATGGAGAGTTAAATGAGCTGTCTAATCAAGGTGCGCATTTATTTCGATCTTTAGGTTTAAAACCAGGCGATGCGATAGCAATTATGATGGAGAACCATCATTTATTTTTCCCTATTGTTTTTGCGGCTTGGAGAAGTGGATTAAGATACACAACCATAAGCTGGAGACTGCAACCTTCAGAGGTTGAGTACATAGTCAAAGACTGTGAAGCTAAAGTACTTATTACTTCAAAGTTTTTAGAACAGACCGCCAACGATCTTAATGCATCTCTTGATGGCGTCGACAAATTAATGCTTGATGGCACTGCATCCGGTTATGAGTCTTATGAAGAGGCCATCCAGGACATGCCCACAGATGCTATTGAAGACGAGTGTCAGGGTGGATCCATGCTTTATTCGTCAGGAACTACTGGTAAACCCAAAGGAGTGAAAAGAGAGCTTCCTTTAACACCATTACCTTATGAAATAGAAGATGAGGATCCAGGCCTTGGAAGAGTGCTTTTGTTATACGGAGCAGGCGAGGATAGCGTGTATTTATCTCCTGCACCTCTTTATCACGCCGCACCGCTAAATTTTAATACGGGTTTCTTAGCATCTGGCGCTACGTCAATTATTCTTGAAAAATTTGATGAAGAAACAGCTTTATCTTCTATAGAAAAATATAAAGTTACTCATTCTCAATGGGTACCTACTATGTTTGTAAGATTTTTAAAAGAGGATCCTTCAATCAGAACGCAATATGATTTATCTAGTCATCAAGTTGCTATACATGCCGCAGCGCCTTGCCCGGTTGCTGTAAAAGAACAGATGATAGATTGGTGGGGTCCCATACTTCATGAATATTATGCAGGTACGGAGTATAACGGCATTACGATGATTAATTCTCAAGAATGGTTGGAGCATAAAGGGAGCGTGGGAAGACCTTTATTTGGTTCTCTGCATATTCTGGATGATGAGGGTGTTGAGCTGCCAATGGGTGAAGTAGGGGGAGTCTATTTTGGAGGTGAAACCGCAACAACATTTGAATACCATAATGATGAAGAGAAGACTAAAAGCGCTATGACCGAGCAAGGATATAGTTCGCTTGGTGATGTTGGTTACTTAGATGATGATGGTTTCCTTTACCTTACAGACAGAAAATCATTCATGATTATATCCGGAGGAGTAAATATTTATCCTAAAGAAACTGAAGATCTATTAGTGATGCATCCTAAAGTTGCAGACGTAGCAGTTTTTGGTGTACCCAATGAAGAAATGGGAGAGGAAGTGAAGGCTGTTGTCCAACCGGCTAATTTAAGTGAAGCGGGTCCTGCGCTAGAAGCTGAGCTGATTGCATACTGTAAAGAAAATATGTCATCAATTAAAAGTCCTAGAAGCATAGATTTTGAAGAGGAATTGCCTAGACACCCAACCGGAAAATTATATAAGAGATTGCTCAAAGATAAATATTGGCCTTAAGCGATGTTAAGAAGTAAGTCTCTGGTTGTGGGCTCAACGGGGTTAGTAGGAAAATCTTTAGTATCTCAATTAATCGAAGCGGGCCAACCTGTTAGGGCTCTTGTAAGGAATGATCAGGAAAGCACAAACCCTCTATTAGAATATTTAAAGATTGATTTTGATAATCTTCAATTACCTTATGAGGCTTTATCAGACGTAAAAGATTTATTCGTTTGTCTTGGGACCACAATTAAGAAAGCGGGGTCTAAAGAAGCCTTTCAAAAAGTCGATATTAATTATTGTTTTGAAATTGCTAGAGAAGCTCAGACCCAAGGAGTGAAAAATATATCAATCATTACTTCTGTTGGATCTGATGCATCCGCGTCAAATTTTTATATAAAAACCAAGGGAGTGATAGAAGAAAAGATTGCGGCTATGGATTTTGATTCCATTGCTATTCATAGACCTGGCCTATTGATTGGACCTAGAGATGAACTAAGAACTGCAGAGCTTATAGGGCAAAAAATTTACCCACTATTATTAAATCCACTCTTGATGGGAAGCTTAAGAAGATATCGATGCATAAAAGGAGGCACTCTCGCTCGAGCCATGATTAATCTTTCGGGATCGAAAGAAGGTGTAAACTTTTACTACTATGATGATTTTAAAGAAAATCAACAATAGACAACTAACCTGCCTTTTTAAATTTCAGATCATCATCCTCTAGGCTCTTAAAACGAATCTGAGTGATGTCCCTTAGATAATTCTGACTATTAATCCATGGGTCCCTTGATCCTTGCTTAGGCAGTTGATGCTTAACCCTTTCAATATAGCCTGAGTTTAAATCTAAATAATCTGTTTCAGCCACTACGTCGTCGCCCGTTTCAGGACAAAAATAATCACAATCTTTTTTGTCTAATAAGTTGATTAACTTACAAGCATATTCTGAAATAAGATCAGCTCCCAATGTCCAAGAAGCAGTTGTGTATCCGAAAGTTGCTATCAAATTTGGAACATCGCTAAACATCATTGTTTTGTATTGAGTCTTTTGTGAAATATCTAGAGTTTCATTATCAATCTTTATATCTATGCCATTGAGGAGCCTCATGTTTAGACCCGTAGCAGTAATTATGATGTCTGCTTCAAGCTCTTCTCCAGAATCAAGTTTAATACCTTTGCTTGTAAATTCATTAATCGTATCTGTAACAACAGTAGCTTTTCCGCTGTTCATCGCCTGGAACATATCACCATTTGGCACAAAGCATAGGCGCTGATCCCAAGGCATATAACGAGGGGTGAAGTGTTTATCTACATCATAATCCTCACCTAAATGTTCCCTTACATGATTGATTAACATTTCTTTAGTTTTTTCTGGATGCTTTCTGAGTCTGTTTAGCATGATTCTTTGCATAAGAATATTTTTCCATCTCACTAAGAAATAACCCAATCTATCACTGGTAAATTTCTTTATAAAATTACCAATTTTATCTTCATCTGGAGCAGCAAAATAATAGGTGGGAGATCTTTGTAGCATCGTTATATGTTTAACCTTTTCAGCCATTGACGGAACAATAGTTACAGCGGTCGCTCCACTGCCTATAACGATGACCTCTTTGTTTGTATAGTCTAAATCTTCTGGCCATTTTTGAGGATGTATAACTTGACCTTCAAAGGCTTCAACATTTTTAAATTCAGGCGTATAGCCTTCGTCGTAATTGTAGTAGCCTCCACATAGGTACAAAAAATTACAAGTAGTCTCTTCTATACTATTATCTGTTTGGTCTTCTACTTTTAAATTCCACAAGGCATCAATGGACGACCAAGTGGCTGCAATAACTTTTTTATTGAATTGAATCTTCTTTCTTAAATCATTCTCGTCAACTGTTTCATTGAGATAGCTAAGGATAGAAGGGGCATCTGCGATTGTTTTTGGGCTTCTCCAGGGCTTAAATTTAAACCCCATTGTGTGCATATCAGAATCAGATCTGATACCTGGATATTTAAATAAATCCCAAGTGCCACCTATATTTGATCGACCTTCTAAAATGGTAAAACTTTTTTGGGGACAGCGTGTTTTGAGATTATAAGCAGCTCCTATGCCTGAGATTCCAGCCCCCACTACAACAACGTCAATATGATTCATATTCAAGTTCCTTCTAATTGTTTAAAAATATCATTAAAGTGCCTATTGAATCATGAATTTTCACAAGCTTCTACTGTCTGGAGTATAAGCGTGTTGATGGTCATCGGTCCAACGCCACCAGGCACAGGTGTATATGCTGAGACTCTATCTATTAACGGATCTAAGTCTATATCACCACATTTTTCAGGATGATAGCCTGCATCAATCACTACTGCATTATCTTTTATCCAGTCTGACTTAATGAATCTTGGAATGCCTACTGCTCCTACAACGATATCCGCTCCTAGAATTTGTTGTCTTAAATCTTCTGTTTTTGAATGACATATAGTTACAGTAGCATTCTTATTAAGTAACATCATTGCCATTGGTTTTCCTAAAATAGGACTTCTTCCTACCACAACGGCATGTTTTCCCGATATTTCTATTTCATAAGCTTCAAGCAGTCTCATGATGCCTTGGGGTGTGCATGACCCAAAGGCCTTTTCATTCATTGACATATTGCCAAAACCTAAACACGTCACTCCATCAACATCCTTTTTAATATCTATTGCATCAAAGCATTTTCTTTCGTCAATTTGATCAGGAACAGGATGTTGCAGGAGTATTCCATGCACTTGCGGGTTCTTGTTTAGTTCACTAATTTGTTCTAATAATTCGTCTGTAGTTGTTTCACTGTTCAGCTCTACCTTCATTGACTTCATGCCAATTCTTTCACATGCATTGCCTTTCATTTTTACGTAAGTTGCGGAGGCTGGATCATTTCCAACTAGAATCGTAGCAAGAGTGGGAACATATCCTTTTTGACTCTTAAGAGATTTAACTCTGTTGATTAATGATTCTTCAGTATCAAGAGCAACTTTTTTCCCATCCATTATTTGTGCCATAAAATGATTTTCTCATGACAAATTTATAAAAGAAATATTTAAATATTTTCTGAATACAAAAAAACAGTTAAAAAAATAGTGTTATCTCAACACGAGTGGTTTATAGTCTTTCACAGGGGTGTTTCGTGGCAACTTGTTATGAAACAATTTTAAAAATTAATGGGGAACAAAATGAAGAAAAAGATTTTCGCTTTTTTAACTTTATTACCTTTAGTTACATTCAACTCTTTTCTATTTTCTGCCGATGAAGAAGAAGTAGATGCTGTTGTTGTAACGGGTAGTTACATTAAAACCGATCGTGAAGAAATAGATATTCCTGTCGATGTTTTTGACAGAGGTGAGTACGGAGCAGCCGGTGCTCCTAATATGAGAGAAGTTTTAAGAAATATGCCTGCAATATCAGGAACTATTAACCAATCTGAACAATTCAGTGATGGTGGTGGAACTATTGTTGGTTTGAAGAACGTAAACATAAGAAGTTTAGGTATTCCTAGAACGCTTGTTTTATTCAATGGTAAAAGAATTGTAAATAGTGCCGGAACTACTAAAGAAGGTAATGCTTTTGTAGATGTAGGTAATTTTCCAATGATTGCCATGGAACGAATTGAAGTTCTAAAAAATGGTGGTGCGGTATCTCACGGTACTGACGCTATGGGTGGTGTTTTTAACTTCATTACTAGAAATAAATTTGAAGGCTTTGAAGCCACTGCTAGCCATCAAGAAATTGATGGATCTGATGGAGTGCAGGAAATGGCATTTATCGCCGGATTTGGAAACGGTGGAGCTAATTTAGTCTTTGGTGCTGAGTGGCAAAACCATAATCCTCTAGCTGTACCTGAAAAACCATTTGTAAATATGGCGGGTGGATGGCCATTAGGACCATCTAGCTTTGGTAACCCAGGAACTTTCCAAACCACTCCTGCTGCAAATGTTGTAGCCGACCCTGCTTGCGGAGTAGTACTTCCTGCTCAGGGCGTAGCTGGCGGTGCAGCTTCTATAGCAGCTAATATTAATGGTTATAGTAAATGTGGATATAATTATGTTCCTTTTGGAAATTATATTGATCCTCAAGAAAGACATAAGTTTTTTGCTAGTATGACTATGGAAATCAGTGATGATGTTGAGCTTTATGCAGAAGCACTTCATACACAGCTTAGAGCTGACTACTATGGTTCTCCATCTTATCCTCCAACGAACGCTGGATACTTTACTGTAGTTCCTACTGCTTCTCCTGGTTATCAAGACTGGAAAACAAATTCATTACCAACACTATCTGCAGATATGCAAGCTGCATACAATGCTAGAGAAGCTTCTGCTGGTTCTGTTTATTGGTGGGGTAGAGCTAAGGCCATTGAAGGACCTTCGGCTATATTTCAAAACCAAAATGATACTTCTCGTTGGGCTGTTGGAGCCAGAGGAAATCTTCCCGGAACAGATTATGGATTCGATACATCTGTAACTTATTCAACTATGAATAACAAATACAGTTACTACGACATAATGTCTAAAAGATGGGTAAATGCTGTAAACGGTCTGGGTGGAACTCAATGTACCAGAAATGCTGCTGACGCTGGTGATGCTTCTAAAGGTTGTTATTACTACAATGTTTTTGGAAGTCACTTGAGTGCAGCTCCAGGATCTGCTTTAGCTAATAGTGCTGACGAAATTGACTACATCACAGGTGATATGGGAGCTAATACTTCAAGATCATTGCTTGTATTCGACATGATAGTGAATGGAGATTTAGACTTTGAAATCGATGGAAATGCTGTTGCATTTGCTGCTGGTATGCAATACCGTCAAGACGATGTAAGCAATAAAAACTATGGCGATGCAAGATGTGCTGATAACAAGCCTTGTGAACCAGAAATGCATTTCTTACCTATGACATATGATTCTGAGAATGAAGGTAAAAACTTTGCATTCTTTGGTGAGGTCTCACTACCTATTTCTGAAAGACTTGATGTGGACTTTGGTGTTCGATACGAAGACTATGAAGCTGATGATATTGTAGTGCCTAAAGCATCTGCTTTCTTTAAAGCTACAGAAACTTTAGCAATTAGAGCATCTTATGAAGAGGTGTTTAGATCCCCTGTACTGCCTAGCTCAATAGATACTTCTCTTGAAAGAGTTTATGGAGAGTACTACGAAGTTCAAACTCCAATTCCTACTAATCTTGAGCCTGAAAGTTCAGATAACATCAATATTGGTCTGATATGGACTCCTGTTGAAGGAATGAAAGTGAATCTAGATTATTATTCATTAGATATGGTCGATCCAATTGGCAAGGTGTCTACAACTAGCCCGCTAGCTGTCTATAACTGTGCTGATGGAACTTCTTATAGTCCGCCTTTAGCTAAGCCAGATAGCTGTAACTTGGTTAACATCACTACCAATTCTATTAACGGAGAAGGTATTGAGACTGATGGATTAGATTTCCAAGTCATGTACGACTTCGATACTTCTATGGGTCAAGCTCAGGTTGGAGTTAACGGTGTTTATCTATTGTCTTATGATGTTGGCGGATGTTTATCTGCTGGTTGTGATACATATGATGCAGCTGGAAAATATAACACTAGAGCTAGTGGAAGTCCTATTAGACTCAGATCTATGCCTGAACTCAAAATGAACTTCATGGCAAGTTTGTTTAATGGGCCTCATTTCATGAGAGCTTTCGTAAGATATGTGAGTGACTATGATGTTGCTGATAGTTTTGCGAATGCCGGACTATGGGCTGCTTCACCACAAGGTTATGATGCATCTTCAGTAGATGACATGATAACGGTTGATTTACACTACACTTATGCACTAAATGATGAAGTAGATTTATCTTTATCAATGGTCAACGTAGCTGACGAAGATCCGCCTTTAGCTCCTCATGAGCAAGGATATGATGCTTTTGCACATTCTCCACTAGGAAGAGTGACTACAATGGCATTTAAATATTCTTTCTAAAGAATATGAAAAGAAGGGCTCCTATTTTAGGAGCCTTTTTTTTGCTTAAAATTCCTCAACACCTTTTTTTTATATCTGTATAATTCAACTTTTTCGGGGCATAGCGCAGCCTGGTAGCGCACCTGCTTTGGGAGCAGGTGGTCGCAGGTTCAAATCCTGCTGCCCCGACCACTTAAAGTGAACAAAGATCAAATTGTAATAGTCGGCGGAGGTCTTCAAGGATTAGCCACCGCTTATACTTTGATGTCTAGAGGCGAAGATGTCCTTATCTTAGAAAGAGATGCCGATGTGGCTAGTTCTGCAAGTTTTGCCAACGCAGGAATGCTCACTCCTTCTCAATCTATGCCCTGGAATTCACCTTCAGATATCCTTCAAATCCTTTCAGGTTTAGGAAAAAAAGATTCTCCTATGACTCTCAGTCCATCAGCTTTACCTTCGCTGTTCTTTTGGGGAATGAAATTTCTATACAACTCTACACCTAAGAATTTTGACAGAATAACTCAGAACTTATTTTCATTAGGTACTTATAGTAAAGAAATTACTAAAGAGCTCAGGGCTAAGTTTGACCTTTCTTATGATGAAACAGAAATAGGAACTATTAAGATTTATAGAAGCCAAGAAAATTTGGATAAAGCTATTTCACTTCAAGAAAGGATTTTTAATAATTCAAATCCAATATCAATATTAGATACTCATCAGTTAATAGAGAAAGAACCTCAACTGAAAGATATTGAAGATCAACTTATAGGGGGTATGCACTTTCCGGGTGACGAAACTGGAGATGCTTATAAATTCTGTAAGCACTTAGAAGACTTAATTAGAAAAAATGGCGGAAGGATTCTTACCAATACTAAAATTAATAAGATTTTAGTGAATAAAGGAAAAGTGAATTGCATTGTCACAGACAGGGCCATTCTTCAAACAAAAAGAGTAGTTGTTTGTGCGGGCAGCTGGTCTAGAGACCTTTTAAAAAACACTGGACTTAATTTGTCGGTTAGGCCAGTGAAAGGCTATTCTTTAACCTTTGATACTGCAGGCCTCAATAACAAACCGAGCCATTCTATTGTTGACGAAAGTATTCATACAGCTATCACGCCTTTTCAAAATAGAATTAGAGTAGCAGGAACAGCTGAATTTGTTGGTTTTGATGATTCTATTCACCAAAAGAGAGTAACTTATCTGAATGAAATGCTAAAAAATGTTTATCCTAATCTATATTCACAAATCGATGTAGATGAAGGAAAAATATGGCATGGATTTAGGCCTATGAGTTCTGATGGCCTCCCATTTATTGGAAAAACTAAAATAGATGGTTTGTATGTCAATTGCGGCCAAGGACACCTCGGTTGGACTTTGGCTATGGGCTCCGCAAGTTTACTCGCTGATGAAGTTCAGGCCATTCAATCTGAAATTGATATAAAACCTTATCTAGCTTCACGATCACTTTAAAAAAATATTTTTAATCCTATTGCTTGCTATATAATTCGCCCGTCTCCTCGTAGCTCAGTTGGATTAGAGCAACTGCCTTCTAAGCAGTGGGTCGCAGGTTCGAGTCCTGCCGAGGAGGCCACTTCCATTTCATATACACAATCACTATTCATGGTTTATGATGACCTGAGAAATAAAGGATCATCTTATGAAAAATATCTATCAAGCCTTACTCTCATTTCTATTTTTGGGGGCATTACTTTCTTGCTCAGAAGAGACTCAATCTATTGCTGATCAAGAGCATAACCCAGGGCCTTTCTACATTGAATTCGTTTCATGCACCAAAGGCAGTGAATACAGCAAATTAAATCTTTCTAATATGATTGAAGCGTGGAGAGATCTCCCTAAGTCTAAAGAGCTAAGAGGTTCCTATTTATATGATCCTTTAAAAGAGGATAATGCGTTTGGTCCAAGTATGTGGTGGGAACTCGAATGGAATTCAAAAGATTCGGCCAACGAAGCCTGGAGTGACTGGTCACAAGACGATTCTGTTGCAGCATGGTCAGAGAAATACCAAAATGTTATGGCATGTGATGGCGAAGGCAGAAATGCCTGGGATATTCTTATTCCAATAAGCTCTAAACATTTCGGTAAAGCCAATGATTCAGGGTATTTTTATAGTCAATACTCGACTTGCAGTTATAAGAATTCAGCTGGAAGAAATGATTTAGAGAATTTTATTCCAATGCATACGGCTAAGATTAAAGCTTCAAAGCTAGAAGGGACCGGCTATCATTATGGTGTTTATTTTGATCGAAGGTCTGGAGATGCTTCACATTCTGATGTTGCTGCAAGTCATATATGGGGGGAATGGGCGCTATCGGCAGAAGCTATGGAGGTTCAAAATCAGAATTTTACAAATAACTTTCAAAATGTATTTGCAGAGTTTAATGAGATAGGTTCTTGTTTAGAAAATCCTGATATATTTGATTCTTGGGTTTTATATGATCAAAAGGACATAGGTTTTAGACCTAAATTTTAGTTAGTTCTTGTGCTTGAAGACATTAAAATACAGGGATAGAATATTCGAGTTATTTTTTTTATTTTCAAATGATAGGTTCTCATATTTCAATCTACGGCGAAGTTCAAGGTTCTGGTTTCAGATCATGGGCTAAAGATCAAAGTACTAAACTCAATCTAACTGGTTGGACTAGAAAGGCTTCAGATGGTTCTATTGAGATTTTTATCCAAGGAGAAATAGAAGCAGTCAATAGTTTTATATCGCTTTGTTGGGATGGCCCTTCTTTTTCCCATGTTGAAGATGTTTTAGTTCAAGATGCCAGTAGTGATGAATCTATAAAAGCATTTGAAATTTATTAAAATAATCATCCTCTCTTTTTATAAAATGTTAAAGTAGCATTTTTTTGGTGGGCGTAGCTCAGTTGGTAGAGCCCTGGATTGTGATTCCAGTGGTCGTGGGTTCGAGCCCCATCGTCCACCCCAAAATGGATAAAATATGAAATTTTTCAAATCAAAAGCTGAAATAAATCAAAGCTTGAATATAGTGGTTCCCAATAAAGACATTGAAGAACAAGTATCAACAAAACTTAAGGCCGCGCAAAAAGATTCGAAGCTTAAAGGTTTCAGAAAGGGAAAAGCCCCTATGGATGTAGTATCTAGCATGTTCGGACCTGAAATAAGGCAAGAAGTGATCTGGGATTTGGCAAGTAAGACGTTTTCGAAACTTGCTCAAGAAAAAGATCTCAAGATTGTTAGCAGGCCTAACCTAATTCCAGAATCACTTGATGAGGGCAAGGATGCTAAATTCAAAGCAACTTTCGAAGTATATCCAGAAGTTTCTTTAGCTAAGATCAGTAAAATTTCTTTTACTAATTTCCTCTGTGACATAACTGATGAAGATTTAGATAAAACTATCAATAACCTCCAGAAACGAATGAGTCAATGGGAGCCCGTAGATGAAGCTTCTAAAGATGGTGATCAGATCAAAATTAATTTTGTAGGAAGAATAGAAGGAGAAGAATTTGAAGGAGGGACGGCTGAAGACTTCTCTGTTGAAATAGGATCGAAGTCGATGATTAAAGGTTTTGAAGAGGGACTAATTGGACTTAAGAAAGGTGATAAAAAGATTTTAGAGTTAAATTTTCCTGAAGATTACGGAAAGAAAGAGCTTGCTTCAAAACCCGTGTCTTTTGACACAGAAGTAAATGAAGTTTTGTCTCCTAAATTGCCTGAACTTAATGAAGAGTTTTTCAAGAGCACAGGAATAGAGGCTGAAGATGTAGATTCTTATAAAAAAGAAGTTCGCACTAAACTAGAAGAAGATTTAGAAAACATTCTTAAAGGGAAGGTCAAACAAAGTCTTTTTGATGCTTTGATTGAAGTTAACGAATTTGAAGTTCCTTCTGCAATGATTGATTCTGAAATTTCCAATATGAAACAAGATACAGCAAGAAGAATGGGAATGGATCCTAAAGAAATTAAAGAAGACTTGTTTCCAAATGAAACTTTTTCGGATGAAGCCACAAAAAGAGTAAAGGTAGGTATCCTTCTCAACAAAATAATAGAAGATAAAGAATTAAAACCAGATGCAGATAAGGTAAAAGAAATTATAGAAGAAAGGGCAAAAAACTATAAAGATCCACAACAGGTTATTAATTATTTTTATTCTGATGAAGAGCAACTTAGAAATATAGAATCAATTTCGTTAGAGGAACAAGTAGTAGAAGCCTTGCTAACTGAAGCAAAATCTTCAGAAGAGAGCATTTCATATGAAGATTGTGTTTCAGGAACTTATGGTTGAAAATCTTTGGATTAACCCCATCTTAATAAATAAGGAATAATTAAATGAATAAAGAAAACATAAATCCAACTAATCAGTTGGTACCAATGGTTGTGGAACAAACACCAAGAGGAGAAAGGGCCTATGACATTTATTCAAGATTGCTCAAAGAGAGGGTGATATTTCTTACTGGACCTGTAGAAGATTACGGTGCTAATTTAATTGTTGCTCAAATGCTTTATTTGGAAGCTGAGAATCCTGACAAGGATATTCATTTATATATTAATTCTCCAGGTGGGTCTGTAACGGCCGGTCTATCTATTTACGATACTATGCAGTTCATCAAACCAGATGTTTCAACTCTTTGCATTGGTCAAGCCGCAAGTATGGGTGCTGTATTGCTTTGCGGTGGAGCTAAAGGCAAGAGACAGTCTCTGCCAAATTCAAGAGTAATGATCCATCAAGTACTCGGTGGATTTCAAGGTCAAGCAAGTGATATTGAAATACATACCAAAGAGATTTTATCAATAAAGAAAAAGCTTAATGAAATTCTAGCGAGTCACTCAGGTCAAAAGGTTGACAAAATTGCCAAAGATAGTGACAGAGATAATTTTATGTCTCCCGATGATGCAGTAAAGTATGGTTTAATTGATGGAGTTGTTGATAGTCGCTCAATCAAAAAATAACAGGAGTTTTTATGTCTGATAAAGACAACACAGATAACGGAGATGACAAGCTTTTATATTGCTCGTTTTGTGGTAAAAATCAAAATGAGGTCAGAAAGCTTATTGCGGGTCCTTCGGTTTATATTTGCAATGAATGTATAGATTTATGCAATGACATCATTAAAGAAGAGATAGCAGAAACCAAAGAGGTTGATGATGAACATTTTCCTGTTCCAAAAGAAATTAAAGAGACTTTAGATGAATATGTCATAGGCCAAGAAGAGGCTAAGAAAAATTTATCAGTTGCTGTTTATAATCATTACAAAAGATTAAAAGGTGGAAAGAGTCTTGATTCTGAAGATGACGTTGAGTTAACAAAAAGTAATATTTTACTTTTAGGTCCTACTGGTTCTGGGAAAACACTACTTGCTCAAACCTTGGCGCGATTATTGGATGTTCCTTTTACTATTGCCGATGCCACCACATTAACTGAAGCAGGCTATGTAGGAGAGGATGTTGAGAATATTATTCAAAAACTCTTACAAAAATGCGACTACGATATTGAAAAAGCCCAATTAGGTATTGTATATATTGATGAGATCGACAAAATAGCAAGAAAATCAGACAACCCTTCCATTACTCGTGATGTTTCTGGAGAAGGGGTACAACAAGCTTTGTTGAAGCTGATAGAGGGCACAGTTGCATCTGTACCACCTCAAGGCGGAAGAAAACACCCACAACAAGAATTCCTTCAAGTCGATACTTCAAATATTCTCTTCATTTGCGGAGGTGCTTTTTCTGGACTTGAATCTGTTATACAACAAAGGTGCGAAGAAACTGGTATTGGTTTTGGAGCTAACGTGACATCTATTAAATCTGAAAATGATTCAGATAAGCTCATCAAGCAAGTAAGACCTGAAGATTTAATTAAATTTGGATTAATTCCTGAATTTATAGGGAGATTGCCCGTTATAACTACACTAGAGCAGTTAGATGAGGAGGCGTTAATGACGATATTGACCCAACCTAAAAATTCTTTAACAAAACAATTCTCTAAGCTCTTTCAAATGGAAGATGTTGAATTAGATATTAGAGAAGATGCACTTTCTGAGATAGCTAAAAAAGCCATCGAAAGAAAGACAGGTGCGAGAGGCCTTAGATCAATACTTGAAAGCATATTGATGGAGACTATGTATAAAGTCCCATCAGAAGAATCACTCAACAAAGTGGTATTGGATGCGTCGGTTGTGAAAGGAGAATCTGAACCTCTAATGGTTTATGAGAAGTCTTCTAAAACTAAAACAGGTTAAGACTTGTTTTTTTAAACTAAAACCCCAATATTAGATGTAGAGGTAAACAATATGTCTGATAAAAATTTAAATATCCCATTACTCCCTTTAAGAGATGTAGTCATCTTCCCGTCGGTGGTTACTCCTCTGTTTGTTGGTAGAGAAAAATCTATAACTGCCTTACAGGCAGCAATGGCTGGTGATAAACAAATTATGCTAGTTGCTCAAAAAAGTGCACAGCAAGACGATCCAAAATTAGGCGATCTTTATTCCATAGGAACGCTTTCTACAATTCTCCAGTTAATAAAACTTCCAGATGGCACTCTTAAAGTTTTAGTAGAAGGTAACAAAAGAGCTTCAATTGAATCGATTGAATCTACTGATGAATTTATGTCAGTTAAAGTAAACACTTTAGAAGAGGAGACCGACACTGATGAACTCAAACATTTCTTACCTTCTTTAAAGAAACAATTCCAGGAATATGTAAAACTTACTAGAAAGGCAACGCCTGAAGTCCTCAACACAGTTAATGCGATTGATTCGCTATCTAGGCTTACAGACACCTTAGTAGGTCATTTATCGATTGATATCGGTCAAAAGCAAGACATACTCGAGATGGTTAGCTTGGCTGACAGAGCAAAACGCATACTAGAACATCTAGATTCTCAACTAGATCTATCAAAAGTTGAGAAGAAAATTCGTGGCAGAGTTAAAAGCCAAATGGAAAAAAGTCAAAAGGAATACTACTTAAATGAGCAAATGAAAGCTCTTAAGAAGGAGTTAGGCGAGATTGATGAAGCTGAAGATGCCGATCAATTAGAGGCCAAGATTAATGAAGCGGGTATGACCAAAGAAGCCCAAGAAAAAACATTAAGTGAGTTGCAAAAATATAAGATGATGTCTCCCATGTCTGCTGAAGCTTCAGTCGTTAGGGGCTATATAGATTGGATGTTAAATATTCCTTGGAAAAAGAAAAGTAAAATTAGAGCAGACTTGAACAAAGCAAGTGATGTCTTGAATGAAGACCATTTTGGCTTAGAAGAAGTGAAAGAAAGAATATTAGAGTATCTGGCTGTTCAAAAAAGAGTAAAAAAACTTAAAGGCCCCGTGCTTTGTTTGGTTGGACCTCCAGGAGTTGGAAAAACTTCTTTAGGGGAATCTATAGCTCGCGCCACAAACAGAAAGTTTGTAAGAATGTCTCTAGGAGGAGTAAGAGATGAAGCTGAAATTCGAGGCCACAGAAGAACTTATATCGGTTCAATGCCTGGAAGGATTTTACAAAAACTCTCAAAAACAGGGGTTAAAAATCCACTCTTCCTGCTTGATGAGATAGATAAGATGGGCATGGACTTCAGAGGCGATCCTGCTTCAGCTTTACTTGAGGTTCTTGATCCTGAGCAGAACCATACTTTCAATGATCACTATTTAGAAGTGGATTATGATTTATCAGACATCATGTTTGTCTGCACAGCTAACAGCTTGAATATCCCCACAGCATTACTGGACAGAATGGAGATTATTACTCTTCCTGGCTACACAGAAGATGAGAAAGTCAGCATTGCAGATAAATACTTAGTAGATAAACAAAAGAAGAATAATGGATTAGGTAAAGACGAATTAAGTTTATCTAAAAATACTATCAAAGATTTAATTAGATATTTCACAAGGGAAGCGGGAGTAAGATCTCTAGAAAGAGAAATTGCAAAAATTTGTAGAAAGGTAGTTAAGAAAAATGCAGACCTTACTAAGCCTAAGAAAATAACCGTTAAACCTGACACATTAGAAGATTTCTGTGGTGTAAGAAAGTTTGATTTTGGTCAAGCGGAAGACGATGATCAAATCGGTCAAGTGACCGGTCTTGCCTGGACTCAAGTGGGCGGAGAGCTTTTAACCATTGAAGCTTCTAGTTTTGCAGGTAAGGGCAAGATTATCAAAACAGGCTCATTAGGTGATGTAATGCAAGAATCAATTCAAGCAGCTTTATCGGTTGTAAGGTCTAGATCTGAGTCTCTAGGCATAGACCCAAAATTCTATGAAGATCAAGATATACATATTCATGTACCAGAAGGAGCAACCCCAAAAGATGGCCCTAGCGCTGGAGCAGCTATGGCAACTGCTTTAACTTCTGTATTATCCAAGATACCGGTAAGAGCAGACGTAGCTATGACGGGAGAGATAACTTTAAGAGGAGAGATTTTAAGAATTGGCGGTTTAAAAGAAAAAATGTTGGCTGCAAAAAGAGGCGGCATTAAGGTGGTGTTAATTCCAGAAGGTAATGTTCGAGATTTAAAAGAGATACCGGAGAACATTAAAGCTGAGTTAGATATCAAGCCTGTAAGATGGATTGATGAAGTTCTTGACATCGTATTGACAAGACAACCTATTCCTTGGGAAAAAGAAGATGAAACAGAGAAATCAACTTCTAAGAAATCTTCGTCAAAGAAAAGCTCCGCAGAAGCACATTAATTAAACCAAATAAGCTTGACAAGGCTTTAGCGTAAGGTTTTAATCACTGTGACTAACTTGCATAGGTTCAAGTTAGCATAACAAGAATCTAGGAGATTAATGTGAATAAAGCCCAATTAACAGACGCTGTAGCAGCAGCAACTGATACTTCAAAAGCAGAAGCCGGAAGAGCGGTTGAAGCTACTTTAAGTGCAATAGCAGGAAGCCTAGCTGGTGGAGATAGTGTCTCACTAGTTGGTTTCGGAACTTTCAATGTCAGACATAGAGCTGCAAGACAAGGTAGAAACCCTCAAACAGGAGCTACTATTCAAATATCTGCTTCTAAATCAGTAGGATTTAAAGCAGGAAAAGCGCTTAAAGAAAGTCTTTAACCCTTTAATTTGCTTATAAAGAGCGCGCCAATAGGCGCGCTTTTTTTAATTGGAAAACAAATATGTCAGGTATACAAAGCATAAGAGATGGATTGTCAGGTAAGACAACAAGAGTAATCGTTGTAGCAATCATTATCACTTTCATTGGTTCAGTGGGTTGGGCGGGATTCTTTTCACAAGGCAATACTAATGTCGTTGCGAAAGTAGGTTCGCAGGAAATCACTAATGCAGACCTTAGTTTTGAGTTGAGTGCTCAACAATTTTCTTTAAGTCAAAGATTTCCTGATCAAACTATTGAAGACGAGGTGATTCTTAACCTTTCTACGAATGTGCTTATTGGAAAATTTGCTGTACTTGATTTTTTAGAAAAGAATGACCTGACTTTGACCGATACGTATGTTTACAAGCAACTAGCATCTGAAGATCAATTTTTAGAAAACGGTAAATTTAGCATTCAAAGATTCGAGGCTTTCGCAAGGAGCAATGGATTTATTCCTTCTGATTACCTTAAAAGGGTAAAAGAAGATTTATTGATAAATATTTGGCGTCAATCTTTAGCTGGCTCCAATTTCATAACAGAAGCAGAAGCTAAAAACTCACTTGAATTAGCTGAACAAGAAAGAGATATATCATTTATTAAATTTCCTTCTTCTAAATTTAGAAACTCTGTTAACTTTGACATCGGGGATTTACAAAATTTTTACGAAACTAACAAGAGTTCTTACATAAGCCCAGAAAAGGCAAAGGTGTCCTATATTTACTTTGACGCGAAAGATCTAAAAAGTGATATCGATATTTCAAATGAAGATATTAATTTTGAATACGAAGAATATGTCAGTGGATTTGACACTACGACCAGGAAGTCAGTTTCTCATATTATGCTCAATATTAATGATGAGAGAAATGTTCAACAGGCCAGTGATGAATTGCAAGAAGTAAAGCAAAGACTGAATAATGGTGAAAAATTTTCAGATCTTGTTTTAGAGATTTCGGAAGATGAAGGTACAAAGAATCTTAATGGCAGCTTAGGTATAACCGATGGAACATTATTGCCTCCAGAATTTGAAGAGGCATTATCCTCAATGAAAGAAGGCGAGGTATACGGTCCAATAGATCTACTATCTAGTGTTCATCTCATCAAATTAGACGAACTTATTCAACCGATTGTAGAGACTATTGAGCAAAGATCGGCCAGTATAAAAGAAAATCTTATAACCAGAAGATCAGAAGATAATTTTGTTAGCTTATTAGATCAAGTGTCTGAATTAGCCTTCAGTTCAGGTTCTATAGCTGATATCGCACCAAACTTTTCTCAAGAATTAGTAACTTCAGATTATTTTAGTATCAATGCAGTTCCAGAATTATTAAATCAGAACTCCATCATTGATTTTATTTTTAACGATTCTATGGATGGTAATTTCCCTGAAGTTATAGAAATATCACCTTTATCGGCAGTATTGATACAAGTTGGTGATATGGTCGAAGAAACTCAATTATCATTTGATACAGTGAAGATGCTTGTAGAAAGTGCGTACATCTCTGAGGAATCTTCAAGATCCTCTCAGGCATTCATTGAAAGAACTATAGAAGAATTAGTCGCTGGTAAAGCCCTAGAAACCCTTTCAACTGAAGAAAATATTCAACTAGAAGTCTATAAAAACCTTAAAAGAGATAGCTCATTGCTGCCAGTAGCTGCAGTTAATGGTGTGTTTTCTATGCCAAGATCACAAAGCGGAAATACTTATGGATCCGCTATCGCTCAAAATGGTGATTATTTAATTTATAGATTAGATTCGGTCAGGCAAGGCTCAAATGTATTGAACGCAGAGGATATGGAAGGTATCAAGAATTTTTTGAACCAACAAAAGGGTATATCGGAAATAACCGAGCTACAGACAGTTATCCAAAGAGGATTAACTGTAGAGCAATACAACTAATTTTCTGCTTCTTCAATAGATCCCATTGCAGTTATATTAAAACCCCCATCTACGTAAAGAACTTCACCGCTAATTCCACTAGCCATATCAGAAGTTAGAAAGGTGGCGGTATCGCCAACCTCTTTAGTTGTAATATTTCTACCTATTGGTGATCTTGCTGCGTTGTATGAGAGCATTTTACGAAAGTTCTTCACCCCAGCAGCAGCTAAAGTTTTGATAGGGCCGGCTGAAATTGCATTCACTCTGTGACCTTCTTTTCCCATAGAGACTGCCAGGTATCTTACACTAGCTTCTAAGCTTGCTTTTGCAAGGCCCATTACATTGTAATTAGGAAGTGTCATTTGAGATCCTAAATAAGACAGAGTAAGCAAAGATCCGTTTCTTTCACGCATGAGCGGTTTTGCCTCTTTTGCTAAGGCGATAAAGCTGTAACTGCTAACATCATGAGCAATTTGAAAGCCTTCTCTGGTGGTCACATCAACAAATTCACCGTCTAGCTCTTCCCTGGGTGCAAATCCTACAGCATGTATGACTGAATCGAGATGAGACCATTCTGACCCTAAATCAGAAAAAGTTTTCTTAATTTCTTCGTCTGAAGAGACATCACAGGGTAAATAAGTCTCAACTCCCCATTCTGCTCCTAATTTTGCAACATTATCCTTTAAGCGCTCATTTTGATAGGTTAAGGCCACATTCGCTCCATTTTCAGACATGGATTTGGCTATTCCAGCTGCTATAGAATGCTTGTTGGCTACTCCGACAATAAGTACATTTTTTCCTTTAAGTAAATTCATGCATCTATTCTATTACTTTTGTTAAGAATTCTATAAATAAAATGATTATTTCGATGTAATTTTAAAGGGGTTAAAATGTTGCCAAAACGTGAAAATTGCTTTAGTCTAGCGGGTGAGGGACTATTAGTGCCTCTAATTTTATAATTTATTTGGGGATATTTATGAATAATTCAATATTATTTCATTCCAAATCAGGACTAGGATTTGCACTTGTTGCATTACTAAGTTTTGGTTCAGTTTTCTCAATTTCTGCAGAGGACGAAGAAGATTCTGCTGAAGTTGCTGAAGAAATTGTTGTTACAGGTTCCAGAATTAAACGTGCTAATAATATTAGCTCTCCGACACCTATGGTGACATTAGGAGAAGATCAGATTGAAAATACTGGTTCTGTTAACGTTTATGACATTCTGAACGAGTTACCACAAGCTGGTGATGCCTTATCAAGAGGTAATACAAACTTTACAGTTGGTAGTTCAGGAGTTCAAACCGTAAACCTTAGAGGTTTAGGTTCTGGAAGAACTTTAACACTTGTTAATGGCAGAAGATGGGTAGGTGGACAGCCTGGTGAAGGATATGTTGACCTTAACTCTATCCCTACAGATTTAATTCAAAAGCTTGAAGTGATAACGGGTGGTGCTTCGTCAGTATATGGCTCAGATGCTATTGCGGGTGTTGTGAACATCATTCTTAAAGATGACTTTGAAGGAATGTCACTTGAAGTTATGGAAGGCGG
Source organism: uncultured SAR86 cluster bacterium (assembly GCA_938075195.1). Taxonomy (GTDB): domain Bacteria; phylum Pseudomonadota; class Gammaproteobacteria; order Magnimaribacterales; family Magnimaribacteraceae; genus Magnimaribacter. Next base: position 117 of record CALJGK010000062.1, on the reverse strand, counting down.
TTATGACGCTGGTGACGGTGATACTAAACTTGCATCATTAACTTTTGGTGCTTCATTTGCAGATGGAAGAGGTTCTTCAATCTTTAACATCAGAACAGATGAACAAGGATCAGTTTT
>CALJGK010000061.1 GCA_938075195.1 uncultured SAR86 cluster bacterium | reverse complement strand
CATTAATCAAATAAAAGAAACACTAGATAATGCCTTTGAAGGTGAACAAGCAAAATGGCAACAGATATTTGAAGCAGTAGATTTAAACTTCAAAGAAATTAGAGACTATGCCAATGATACATTCCTTCATGCAGATACTTTTTGGGAAATGCATAATAAAGATAAGTTAAATTAAAAATGACCAAACCACCTAACTCAAAAGAACTTTTGCTTGATGAAGAAGAGATTAGAAACTTGATGAATGAGTATTGTTATGCAATTGATTCAGGTGATTTTGTAACTTTTGCTAAATTATTTCAAAATGCTGAATGGATAGCCGAGGGTAAAAAACCAAGCAATGAGTCTGCTAATAATATTATTATCTATGAGGATGGGACTCCTAAAACAAAGCATACAATAACGAATATAAGTATCAATGTTGATGAAGCAAGAAAGAAAGCAACAGCGCATTCTTATGTAACTGTTTATCAAGGTACTTCAGATTTTCCTCTGCAAGCAATATTTTCAGGTGATTATTTTGATGAATTTAAAAATATCAACGAAATATGGCATTTTAGTAAGAGAGAGATTCGTAATTCAATTACTGGAGACATGACTGCTCATTTAAAAATTCCTTCCCTAACAATACCTTCGGCAAAAGATAAGATGAAATAATGAAATCCCCAACCATCATCTTAGTTACCTTGTTTAAAGTACTAAAAAAACATCCTTCCATAATCCCCATTGGCTTTCTTGTATTGTCATTTATGTACTATATCCCTCAGTCAGAATATGGAGAAAACCTTATAGGCCTTCTACTGACACCTTTTTGTGGTGAAAGTGGGTATGGTTGTAGAGCTTTTTATGAATATTTATTTTAATGAAAAAATGAAACATCTAACCATCACCTTGCTTGTCCCGCCATTCCTTAGCGACAATAGCAAAAGAAAAAACTTTCAGATTCACAATCTAGAGATTTGATATGTACTACCCTGCATTAATAGTATTTGTTCTAACTCTTGTTCCTTTGCTTTTTACAAAGTTCCTTTTTGTTGCTGAATGGGATAGACCTAAAGATGAAAATGGGATTGATGCCCGTGTGGTTATTTTTTGGGGTTATGTATTTGGTATGGTGCTGCCAATCGGTCTTGTAGCGTTTAGAGATTTTATTGTTTAGAAGAGACAGAAAAATGATTGTGACCATAGATATAAGCATGTACCCCAATAAAGAAGAATTCATTCCGCCCATTGATGGATTTATTGAAATAATAAACACTTACAAAGAGATTAAAGTAATTACTTATCCCACAAGTACGGTTATCGAGGGTGAGTATGAGTATGCAATGAATGCTTTAAAGGAAACCATAGCTGAGACAAATAAGAAATATGGAATGGCTGTTTACGTCACAAAGATAATTCCTAATTACAAGGCCCTTTGAGATTCATAAGTACAATTATTAATCTTTTTTTGCCTTCCATGTCCCTCCATATGTATAGTCTAAATATTTCTCTTTGACCGAGGTTAGGCACTCCTGACATAAGAATACCCAATCTGAATTGTTGTATTTACATCGATAAAGAATATCCATAGCCTGAGAGCAATTATGGCATTGTTTCTGTCGTACCCTCTTCATCTGTTTACCGCCCGCACTATAGGTATTGATTCACCCCAAACCAATTAATTGAAAATAAAATTATTAAGCTCAGCATTGAAACTGCGAGTGCCTGAAGAGAATTTATAAGATATTTTCTTTTTGTTTTGTTGTAGATTTCAGGAGACATCTCTTCTTTGTATTTGAAATAAGAGATGTAATGAACAATTCCCATACAGCCACGAAAAAGACCTACAAAGAATCCAACAAGAGTTCCCAGTTGTAGTAATGTTATTAATAAAGAAATCATACTTTCCTATACCTTTGCTGGCTTTCTATTTAAACAGGCATCAATCAATAGAAGTTAAATTTAATTGATAATGTTTTGCCATATGTCATTTAGGCAAGTTTGTTAACTATGAAGAAACATAGCAGGGTTGTACAGCCTTCACTAATATGAAAGGATAACTTTGAATGGGTATTCTAATATGAACACAAGACACAACACCAGGAACGTATTTGAAAAATATAACTACTGTCTTCCTGGCCTTGCTAGTGTTGAGTGGCAAACATGAGAGAAAAACTTTGAGGTAAAAAGATCATGTTAATTGAAGTAAATAATAGGCGATATAATTATGAATAAATCAATTCTTGTAATCTTTTTAGTACTAATCTCACTAAATGCTTCTTCTAATTACAGCGTTGATCAGAAAACAACAGTTGTTGATCTAAATGGAATTTCCATCGCCTACACTACCGCTGGTAATGAAGAAGATCCTGCAGTTCTAATGATAATGGGACTCATGGCATCTCATAAAGTTTGGGGAGAAGAGATAGTGAATAGCTTGGTCAATTCTGGTTACAGAGTGGTTCTTTTTGATAACCGTGACACTGGTGAATCAGAAAAATTAGACAGATTAGGCAAGCCCAATCTATATTGGAAATTCTTTTTAAGCAGTATAGGCTTTAATTTCAGTGCACCCTATACACTTTTAGATATGACAAATGATGGAGTTGCCTTACTCAATCACCTAGAGATAGAAAGAGCGCATATTGTAGGTGCCTCTATGGGTGGGATGATTGCCCAGATGACAGCCGCCAAGTATCCTGAAAAAACTAGGAGCCTAGTATCAATAATGTCTTCAACTGGAGCACCTCATCTTTCTCAAATGTCTGATGGAGATGAAGAAAATTTCAGCAATATTGAAGATATAGATGTTGCAGGAGCAGAAGCATATGGTTTCTTTCCAGAAGCTATGCCACGACAGTTAACTGCTATATTCAAAGCTGGTGACAGATCAAATATTATAAGAGAAATCTCTGTTCCCACATTAGTTCAACATGGAGAGAATGATACCCTTTTGCCTGAAGATCATGGAGAGCATACTGCCCAACTTATAGATGGCTCTCAATACAAAGTTTATAGTGACATGGGACATAATCTACCTCCCGCGGTCTTGCCTTTTGTTATGAAAGATATGATTCAATTCTTCAAAGAAAACGAATGAAGTTCTTCAATAAAAAAAATAAGCTATTTCCTTCCATAGAGCCTTTTGATTCAGGTTTTATAACCCAAGGAGTCCATGAAATATATTACGAACAATGCGGTAATCCAGATGGAAAACCAGCAATATTCCTTCATGGTGGTCCTGGTGGAGGAGCAGGCAGATTTTCTAGAAGATTCTTTGATCCAAAGAAATATAGGATAGTACTTTTTGATCAAAGGGGGTGCGGCAAAAGCAAACCTCATGCCTGTTTAGAGGATAATACCACTTGGCATCTAGTAGAAGATATCGAATCAATCCGTAAGAAACTAAAGATTGATGAATGGCTTGTATTTGGAGGTTCTTGGGGAAGCACGCTTGCTTTAGCCTATGCCCAGAGTCATCCGGAAAGAGTTACCGAACTTGTTCTTAGGGGCATCTTCATGCTGAGACAAAAAGAGCTTAAATGGTTTTACCAATATGGAGCCAGTGAAATATATCCAGAGGCTTGGCAAGGGTTCCTTGAAGAAATTCCTGAAGAGAAAAGAGGAGATCTTATAGAGGCGTATAGAAATATTTTTAATGGCGATGATGAAGAAAAGAAACTTTCCGCTGCTAAAGCTTGGTCTAAATGGGAGGCCTCTACAAGCTTCATAAATCATAATCCCGAGGCGGTAAAAGATTCAATTAATAGTGAATTTGCTCTCGCTTTTGCCCTTATTGAGAATCATTATTTTGTAAATAATGGATTTTTGGATAATGAAAGTCAGCTTTTAGATAATATTAATCTTATTAGGCATATACCAACTGTAATTGTTCAGGGGAGATATGATGTTGTGTGCCCTCCTACAACGGCCTACGAATTACATTCTAGATGGCCGGAAACAGAACTAAAAATTGCACCTTTTTCTGGTCACTCAGCATTTGAAGAAGAGATCACTCACTTATTAATAGAAGCTACAAATAAATTCTCTAAGCATTCTACTTAGACTAGCCTTATTCAACATTTAGTTTAAACTAATTTTGTGGGGGAAATTAAACACGTATCAGCTGATACTCCAGTTGAAGAAATCTTAAGTATTCTAGAAGAGGATGCAGGCCTTATTATCGATGACTTTCTTACTGCAGAGAGTATTAACTTAATTAAAGAAGATCTTAAGCCTTATTTAGCAGTTACTAGGAACGGGCAAGATGAATTTACTGGGTTTGAAACCAAAAGAGTTGGGGCCCTAATGGCAAGGTCTAAGACTTGTCAGGACTTAGCGCTTAATCCATTAATTAATAAAATGGCTGATGGCTTCTTAGGTCCCCATTGTGAGAATTATCAGTTACATTTCACTTCGGCCATACAAATAGGTCCTAGTGAAACTAGCCAGATCCTCCACAGAGATAGAGGTGTTTGGGGTGGTTTTATACCAAGAAGAATAGAAACACAGCTGAGCACTGTTTGGGCAATTAGCGACTTTACTCAAGAAAATGGTGCAACTCAGGCTGTACCTGGTTCACATAAATGGGATAAAAATAGAGAACCCCTTCCAGAAGAAATTGCTTATGCAGAAATGAAAGCTGGATCAGTTTTTATCTACACAGGGTCTGTTTTACATGGCGGCGGAACAAATAATACTGATAGTCCTAGGCTGGGTGTCTTCCTTCACTATGCACCGGGCTGGTTAAGACAAGAAGAAAATCAATATTTATCGTGCCCACCAGAAATTGCTAAAGACTTTAGTCCTGAACTCCGCTCCTTGATTGGTTATTCCAAAGGAGGTTATGTCCTTGGCTTCTTCTCTGATCCAGAAGATAAAGAAGGAAGGCTAGAATCAGTCTCACCAGAAAAAATATTTGGTGAGTCAAAAGATAAGTATGAAACGCTGGTGACACCAGAAGAATTGGTCAGAGAATCTACAAGAAAATAAACTAAAGGATTAGTGGACAACAGAACTCAAGAGTTTCTTACACACCCTGTCATGCCTTTGTTGATCAGGATGTCAGCACCAAATACTATTGCATTTTTTATTCAGGCTATCGTAGTGCTCACAGAAGTCTGGTTTATAAGCAAATTAGGAACAAGCTCTCTAGCTGCTGTGGCACTAGCATTTCCACTATTAATGCTCACTCAAACTATGTCTGGAGGTGCGCTTGGTGGCGCAATAAGTTCGGCAATAGCAAGAAGCATGGGTGCTAATGATATCGATAAGGCTGAAAAGCTAATTTGGCATTCCATAGTCATTTCTGTCTGTGGCGCTCTAACCTTTCTTATCTTATTTCTTCTTTTTGGACACAAGCTTTTATACCTTTTGGGCGGCAGAGATGACATCCTTCAACAATCTTATGCATATTGTTCCATTCTCTTTTTTGGTGGTTTGCTTTTATGGCTTTCTGGAAGCCTCAGTGCCGCACTTAGAGGAATGGGAAATATGCGCTTCCCGGCAACTCTAATGATTGTGGCTTCTTTTCTACAAGTCATACTTTCAGGAGGATTTATTCTAGGTTGGTATGGATTTCCAAAGTTTGGTGTATCTGGAGCTGCCATTGCAACCTTAATAAGCAGCTCATTGATGGTATCGATAATCCTTATTAAACTTTTTGGTAAATCTGTTCCTGCCAGGTTAAAGAGAAGCCAATTTATACTGAGTAAAAAGCTTTTCTCCAACATATTTGAGGTGGCAATACCTGCATCAGCCTCACCACTTCTTACAGTGGGAACGATATTAGTTCTTACTGGATTAGTAGGAACATTTGGCACAGAAGCGCTAGCAGGCTACGGGATTGGATCTAGAGTAGAGTTTTTAATGATCCCATTAATTTTTGGTATCGGCACAGCCATGACATCTATTGTGGGAGCAAATATTGGAGCAAACAACATTGAAAGAGCTGAAACCGTCGGAATCTATGGGGGCTCTACTGCGGGAATAGTTTCTATCTTTATAGGGCTCACTTTAGCTCTATTTCCTGATCTTTGGATTCAATATTTCACTAATGACCCAAAAGCTTTTGAAGTAACAAAAACATATATCCAGCTTGTTGGTCCCTTTTATATCTTTCAAGGTGTGGGGCTTTCTCTGTATTTTGCATCGCAAGGAGCTAATGCTATGAAGTGGCCAACTATTGCCACAGTAGCAAGATTCTTAATTGCCAGTATTGGTGGTAGCGTATCTGTTTACTGGTTAGGGCTTGGTATAGAGTCAATATTCCTTTCTTCTTCTATAGCCATGATGATTTTTGGAGTCACCATCTTTATTTCGATAAAAAGAGGTGCTTGGAGAAAAGCCTCCTAGTCCATCTTTATATTTTTTACTTTTCTTGATTTTAACATTGCCCTATCTTTAGGCTGATAGGTAACTATGTATGCCCTTCTCTCTTGATCAGAATTATTTGGTGTTGAGCCGTGAACAATATGTTGATTAAAGAATATGAGTGACCCTTCACTTGCCACAAGATCCACTGCATCTGCAATATTGAAGTAATCCTTATCTGTATAAAAACCTCCTAATTGAGAATTATCAAATGTTCCAGGCAAGCACCCAAGCGTATGGCTTCCTTTGATAACACTGAAGCATCCATTAGATTGGTCAGCATTATCAAGACAGATATAAACATTAGGAAGAGACTCAACATCCTCACTATCATGAACCCAGTAGGGAGAATCTTGATGCCAACCAAAACCCGATCCAACTCTAGGCCTTTTAAGATTTAACTTGTCTGTCCAAAGGCTGATTTCATTCGTGGAAAGGATAGATTTAATTGGATCAGTTATTCTGCTATCTGAAGTGATGTCATCTAACCCATCATGAAGGTAGTGGGCAGGCTCTATGACCTTCAAGTGCTGGTCATGAGGTTCAGGCTCATACTGAAGTGTTAAATAATCAATATCAACGAATCTTTTTTTATCTAAAAAATACTCTTTTCCTGTATCCGATATTGAGTGTGCTTTCTCAACCGTAGCCTCAAAAATTTTTCTAAATGAAATAATTTCTTCTTGAGAAAACTGACATTCTCTGAAAACAAACCCATCATCAAGATATTGTTGTTGCTCTATTTCTGAAAAGAAATAACTCACTTAACTTCAGATAAGTGCAATACCCATCATTGCCAAACAGACTATTGATACAAACCAAATTATTGTTCTTAAATATAAGACACCAAACATGTAGGAGAAGTAATAAATTACTCTAGAGCCAATCCAGAACATTGCTAGATTATAGTTTTCTACTTCAAGCATCATTGAGAGTATAGCTAAAGCTAAAAATGCAGGGAGGGTTTCTAGGATATTCGATCCGGCCCTTCTAGTTCGACCAACAATAGGTGCTTCTTCAACAGAACCTTCTCTATTTGAAATAAGAAACTCTAAGTTTTTACTGTTAAGAAATGCTGGAGTCATCAGTTGAATCAAGGTTAATACTAAAGCCAGAAGAATTAATGTAATCATAATAAATTTCCTTTGTTAATCGTCATCAGAGTAAACTACATTTATCCCAATTTAAACCATAATTTATAAGCGTCATGAGGTTTCTAAGTAGAATTTTCTCTATCAAAGCAGTCCCTTCTCTAAGCTGGAGTTCAGAGTTCCCGCTGAATACGAAACCTAGGCTTAAAACTATGATCATGTTGATAATTGGACTTTTTTTGTTCGGTTTGGGTGAAGCAATAATCATAGGAAGCGGCTCGGGGGTAAGCCCTTGGACAGTATTGGCTCAAGGCATCTCAACTCGATCTGATCTCTCTATTGGTATGGCCACTTTTTTTATTAGCATTGCCATTCTTATTTTTTGGATACCTTTAAAACAGGTTCCTGGTATCGGAACAATACTAAATGCAATAATTATCGCTTCAGCTATAGATTTAACGCTTCCATATTTACCCCAACCAGATGACATTACCTTTAAGATAATTCAAGCCTGTTTTGGTATTCTGGTAGTAGGCCTTGGCAGCGGAATATATCTATGTAGTAATTTAGGTCCAGGACCAAGAGATGGCCTCATGATAGGTCTGCAAAAACAGACAAACACTTCACTACCGGCAATTAGGACGATTATCGAACTCTCAGCAGTTATTTCAGGATGGCTTCTTGGAGGAGTTGTTGGGGTGGGGACAATTCTATTTGTTTTTGGTATAGGGCCTTGTGTCGGTATAGGACTTACTTTAGTAGAAAAGGTTTCAAAGAATACTTGATCTAAATGACTTGAAAAGTAAGTTATTGTCTCTTCTAATGGACTATTAATAAATTTAAATAACTATGAAAAGAACTGTAACCATACCAGCCACGATCATCTCAATCCTTTTAGGAGTAATTATTGCCTATGCAGGAAGCCAAGGATCTGAAATTTATAATGGAATAGCATTATTTGCCCTTTGTGCATCTGTCAGTTATTTACTGCATTGGATAATTTTTATACCCTCATACATCTTTCAAACTGAGCATTATTTTGATCTTACCGGTTCAATTTCTTACCTTGCAGCGATAGGTCTAGGGTTTTATCTCAATCCATCCATGGATCCTAGAGATCTATTGATCGGTGCATTGATAGTTATCTGGGCTCTTAGGCTTGGATCATTTCTTTTTATGAGGGTCAAGCAAGATGGAAAAGATAATAGATTTACTGTTATGAAAACACAATTCCACTGGTACATCATGACATGGACAATAGGCGGTCTTTGGGTGTTTTTAACCATGGCTGCTGGCTTAGCTGCCATAACTTCGAATGTAAATGTTCCTCTAGGTGGTTTGGCCTATTTAGGGTTAGCTTTATGGATATTTGGTTTCTCTATTGAAGTCATAGCTGATAGACAAAAAAGAAACTTCAAAAAGCAGCAAAATAAAGATAAAGAATTTATTACTAGCGGTCTCTGGGCATGGTCTAGACATCCTAACTATTTTGGGGAAATCACGCTCTGGTTAGGTTTGACTCTAATAGCCCTACCTGTCTTAAATAGCTGGCAGCTAGTCACATTAATATCTCCAATTTTTGTATATATATTACTCACAAGAATAAGTGGAATACCTATGCTAGAAAATAGAGGTAAGAAGAAATGGGGATCAGACCCTGAATACAACGACTATATAAATAAAACACCCTCTTTAATATTAAAGAAACCAAGTAAATAAGAATCAAGGAATAAATATGAACGAAGATCAACAAAGCGGTGGCTGCTTATGTGGAAAAGTTAATTATCAATTCAATAAATCAGCAGCCTTATCAGCGCATCACTGCCATTGTAAAGATTGTCAAAAGAGTACTGGTAGCGGAAAGGCCACCATACTCTTAGTGCCCGATAGTTCATTAAATGTCGAAGGAGAATTAAAGTTTTTTACTGTAACTGGATCAGGAGGATCTCATATCTCAAGAGGTTTCTGTGCTGAGTGTGGTTCACCATTGATTTCCTTTGTACAAGAAAACTCAGATGTAAAATTCATAAAAGTTGGAAGCATAGATGATTCTTCATGGATTAATGCCGATTCCAACTTCTGGAGTTCTACAGCCAGTCAATGGTCTCCCGTTGATGAGACTATCCATAGCTTCACTCACAATCCAGACTTCGCTTAAGCATTGAAACCCTCGGATCTCTACTCCAACTTAATAGAGGATGGACAGTTAAGCTTCGATAAAGAGCAGAGCATTCTCTTAAATAAATTCGATGAGTTAGGGCATGCTTTAACAAAACGGTCTAAATCCTGGTTTGGTAATAAAAAAATTAATGGTCTCTATATAAGAGGTGAGGTCGGGAGAGGGAAAACTCAAATGATGGATATTTTCTTTGAAACTCTTGATGTAGAGAAAAAAAAGAGAGTGCATTTTCATAGATTTATGAAAAATCTTCATGACGAACTTGATAATATCTCTGGACAAAAAGATCCCCTAAAGATTGCAGCTAAAAATATTTCTAAAGAGACTGAAGTGCTGTGTTTTGATGAATTCTATGTCGAAGATATTGGAGACGCCATGCTCCTTGGGAGGTTTATTAATGAACTATTTGAAAATAAAGTAACCTTAATAACGACTTCAAATACTCATCCAGATAATCTGTATAAAGATGGACTTCATAGAAGTAGGTTCCTATCGGCCATAGAGTCTATTAAAGAAAATTGTGAAATATATGAACTAAATTCTGCACAAGATTATCGATTACGCACACTTGAACAATTAGAAATATTTCTCATTGGTAAAAAGGATGGGGGTATAGAGGAGCTTGATTCAAATTTTTCTGAGCTAACAAACAATGAATATCAAGAAGGCAGGAATATTCAAATATTGGGAAGAAAGATAAAAACCATCAAACTATCAAAAGGTTCAGTTTGGTTATCTTTTCAAGAGCTGTGTGAGGGTCCAAGGAGTGCCAAAGATTACATTGAGATATGCAGTGAATTCCATACTCTTTTTGTATCCCATATTCCTATTCTGGGAGGGGAAAATGACGATTCTGCTAGACGATTTATTGCCTTAATAGACGAATGCTACGAAAGAAATGTAAACCTGATACTCGCTCTGGAGACAGATCTAGATAGTCTTTATGCCGGTGAAAGACTTATTGAGCCTTTCAAAAGAACGATTAGTAGGCTAGAGGAAATGAGGTCCAGAGAATATCTCTCGAAACCTCATTTAATATGATTAAACTGACTGTAAGACTTTTACTTCTGGCGCACCAGCCATAAAGCCACCCATTTGAGCTCCTAGCTCTTTGAAATAATCAGTTTTACCATGAGCCTCTTGGGCCTCTTGATCTTTATATCTCTCTAAGAAGACGTAAGTTGTATCATCTTGTTTATATAAATCATAATAAACAACGCCATCTTCATTAGCGTTCACTTTCTCAACTAACTGATTAGCAACAGCCTCAAAATCTGCACCTGATCCTTCTTTGATCTTTAAAGTAGCAACGATTCCTATCATTTTTTTCTCCCTTATTTTTAAATTAGATGTAGACTTTAGATACTTTCAAAAAAATAATCGAGCACTTTTTTAAGCATGGAACATTTAGTTATAGTTGGGGCCGGACAATCTGCTATCCAATGCATTACTTCTTTAAGAAAAGAAGACTATCCCGGTTTAATTACTCTAGTAGGGGAAGAGGAACATCTGCCCTATCAAAGACCTCCTCTTTCGAAGGGCTTTCTTGAGGATACGGTCAGTAACGAGAGACTGTATTTTAAAAAACTAGAATTTTTTGTCGAAAATAAAGTACAACTCAAATTGGGCACTAAGGCTGAAGAAATCGATATTGAAAATAACAACATTCATTTATCGGATAATACAAAACTATCTTTCGATAAATTAGTCTTCGCTACCGGAAGTAGTGTTAGAAAATTAGATTTTCCTGGAAAGGATTTAAATTCTATTCACTATCTCCGAGGACTAGATGACGCCCTATCCATAAAAAAAGACCTACAAACTAGACAAAATGTTGTTGTTGTCGGGGCCGGATACATTGGTCTTGAAGTCGCCGCAATCGCTGCAAAGCAGAATAAATCTGTTACTGTCATTGAAATGGCTGACAGAGTGATGAATAGAACTGTTGATCCACAAATCTCAGATTACTACTTAAACTTACATCAAAAAAATGGAGTAACATTTAAGTTTAATACCAGCCTACAAGAGATCATTGGAAAAAATAATCCTGAAAAAGTTATCTGTTCTGATGGAAGTGAGGTTAAAGCAGATATGGTGATAATAGGTGCAGGTATTATGCCTAATGTGGAGTTAGCAGAAAATGCGGGGTTAAGCTGCGACAATGGAATTGTAGTTAATGAATTTGGTAAAACTGATCATGCAGATATATATGCATGTGGAGACTGTACCAATCATCCCAATAAGCTTCTTAACAAGAAAATAAGATTAGAATCAGTTCATAACGCAATGGAACAATCGAAAACTGTAGCGTCATCAATTATCAATAAATCTCTAGCATATAACCAAATACCGTGGTTTTGGTCTGATCAGTATGACCATAAACTCCAGATAGTGGGTCTCTCTGGAGATCATGATAAAGTTATAATGAGAGGAGACATGAGCGAAGCTAAATTCATGTTGTTCTATACGAAAGATGAAAGGTTGATAGCTGTTGACGCCGTCAATAATTCAAAAGAGTTCTTAATATGTAAGAAGCTAGTGGCAAATAAAGTTACAATAAAACCTGATGAGATATCTAACCCAGCCACGAATCTAAATGATCTAATTGAATGAAAGAAATAATAAACACTGAATACGCCTTAGGCCAAGTTGTGAAGCATAAATACCTAGATTTCAGGGGTGTCATTTACGATGTGGACCCAGAGTTTAATAACACCGAAGAGTGGTATCAATCTATTCCAGCAGCTATCCGCCCAAAAAAAGACCAACCTTTTTATCATGTCTTTGCAGAAAATGATCAAGTCTTTTATTCGGCTTATGTTTCTCAACAAAATTTACTTGTTGATGACAGTAAGGTTCCGGTAGAACACCCTGACGTACCAGTTTTCTTTGGTGGGTTCGATGGAGCGTCCTACGAAATACTGGAAAACAGTAAGAATTGAGTCTATAAATTCAATTGTTCTTGGGCTACACCAATGCAGCACAAAAATACATCCATAGCCATATCGAGCTCTTCTAACGTACAAGCAGTTGGTGCTATCCTTATATAAGAATCATCTGCATCAATGCCATAAGGATGGGTTGCTCCCGCGGGAGTTAATTTAAGTCCTAATTCAGATGCTAGTGATATAACTTTCTTAGCATTGCCAGGCTTTGCCTCATAGAGAACAAAATAACCTCCAGCCGGATTGGTCCAAGTTCCAAAGTCCTGTAACTGGAGCTTTTGGTCTACAAGATCAAACTTAGGTTTTAAAATTTCGGCATGTTTTTTCATGTGTTCTCTTAGACTATTATCTTGAAAGAATCGGATATGCTTTGCTTGATTCAATTTATCTGGACCAATCATTAGAGATGAATAGAAAGGAAGAAATAATTCTTGGTTTGATTTTGACATTGCAATAAAGCCTATTCCGGCACCAGCAAAAGTTATCTTTGAAGTCGATCCAAATTCGATGACAGAATCCTCACAATCTTTATCTTTAGCTAGGCTAAATATATCAGGCAGCAGGATTTGATCAGATAGATCATGCACTGCATAGGCATTGTCCCAAAAAATAGTCCCTTTATTTTTTGATCCGCTAAATATGTCTAACAGTCCTTCAATAACCTCTAAGCTATATACTTCGCCTGTAGGGTTAGAATATTTCGGTACACACCAAATACCTCTGATAGACTCATCTGATTCAACCAATGTCCTTACTTCTTCTAAGTCTGGCCCATCCCCCTTTAAACTAACAGGGATCATATTAATGCCAAAAGTTTCACATAGTTTGAAATGTCTATCATATCCAGGAACTGGACATAG
>CALJGK010000060.1 GCA_938075195.1 uncultured SAR86 cluster bacterium | reverse complement strand
CATTCCGACGGAGATATAATTATTCATGCTTTGATTGATTCACTTCTTGGAGCAGCTGCTTATGGAGACCTGGGAGCTTATTTTCCTAGTGAAGATGAATCTTTAAAAGACATTTCAAGTGTATCTATGTTGCTTACTATTATGGAAAAACTAAAGAGAGATAACTTTTCTATAGTTAATATAGATATTACATATGTAGGTGAAGTTCCTAAAATAATACCTCACAGAGATATAATAAGAAAAAATTTATCTGGTATCCTCGAGATAGATATTAATAAAATTAGTTGTAAGGCTACTACTACTGATGGCCTGGGGTTTGAAGGAAAGTTACAAGGAATCTCTTGCCACTGTATAAGCTTAATTGAATAAGAAAATATTAGAATAATGAAAATACTACTCTCAAACGATGATGGTTATGATGCGCCGGGCCTAGAAGCTCTATACGAAACTCTTAAGGATGTAGCAGATTTATTTGTTGTAGCACCAGAAACGAATCATAGCGGAGCGGGTTGTTCTATAACAGTCAATCAACCAATGAAAGCTAAATTGCATAATAATGGTTTTGTTTCCGTTACAGGCAAGCCCGCAGATTGTGTTTATCTTGGGATACACGAACTTGCTCCATGGACACCTGATTTGGTTATCAGCGGTATTAATCTTGGGGCTAATATGGGAGAAGATCTTCTCTATTCTGGAACTGTTGGTGCGGCCCTGGAAGGAAGATGGTTAACTTATCCTTCTATTGCTGTATCTGCTGCTGCGTTCCATCAACCAGGCTCAGAAAGTTTTATGGACCCAAATTATGATACTGCTGCAAAAGTGGTTCTAGATCTTATTAAAAATTATGATCTCAGTTTAATTGACTCCTCTATTGTTCTTAATATTAATACTCCTAATAAAGTATTCTCCGAAGATATGGATTATGAGATTACGTCAATTGGTAAATGGGGAAAGAGAAACCCCCCTCATGTTGACAAGGAAAAAGATGACCAAGTAACTTATTGGACCTCTCACAGAGATAATTGTCCTCCCAATGCATCTAATTCAGATATAAGCATTCTTAAGAATAATACTATTTCTATCTCTCCTATTTATCCTGAATTTTCCTATAAAACTGAACCCAATATAAATTTTAACCTTCAAAAGAAATGAGCTTAGATAAAGAATTACTCCAAGGGCAGGGGATGACTTCATTGAGAACTAGGCAAAGGCTTATCGAAAGACTCACTGCAAAAGGTATTTCTGATGTAAGGGTACTTGAGGCAATGAGAGATAGCCCTAGACATCTTTTTTTAGATGAGGCTCTTTCTACAAGAGCATATGAAGACCTAGCCTTACCAATAGGATACCAGCAAACAATTTCTCAACCTTATATAGTTGCGCGAATGACAGAGGCTTTAGTTTCTGAAGATCGGTTAGCAGAAGTTCCCCTAAAGAAAACTTTAGAAATTGGAACTGGTTGTGGCTATCAAACATATCTGCTGGCAATTTTTTCTAAAAAAGTCACTTCTGTTGAGCGGATAGAGCCGCTTCAAGATAAAGCCAAGAAAACTCTTAAGCAATTAAAGGTTAATAATGTGGAGTTCATGGTGGATGATGGAAATAAACTTGGAGATCAGAAATATGATGCGATTTTATCTGCAGCAGCGCCTCTTGAAATTCCTCAGTCTTTAAAAGAGAAGCTTAATGTAGGAGGAAAATTAATTATTCCAGTTGGTGATAGTAATAAACAAATTCTCACGCTCATAAAGAGAACTTCAAAAGAAATTTTTGTAGAAGAGAAGCTTGAAGAAGTTTTATTTGTTCCCTTACTCAAGGGAGTAGTTTCATAATTATCAAGAATAGTAAAATTTCAATATTCATGAGAGGCATGGCTATGGGTATCGCCGAAGTCATACCAGGAATATCTGGCGGAACTGTAGCTCTAATTTTAGGAGTTTACGAAAGATTGATTAAAGCGATTTCAAACTTTGATTACGAACTTATCCATCTTTTGCTCGAAAGAAAATTAAATCTAGCTTGGAGTAGAATTGATGGCAATTTCATAAGTATTTTGTTTATGGGTATGTTGCTTTCAATTTACTCTCTTTCTGCTTTTATTCTATTAACTATGGATGCATATCCCTTAGCATTTAAATCTTTTCTGTCTTCTCTGTTGTTTTGCTCTGTTTTTATCGAGCCTTTAAAACCAAAATTATCTAGATCGTTTTTTATTGGGCTTATTATTTCTTTAATTATCTGCAGTTTTCTGTATGTCATGCCCAGTAGGGAAATGATTAGTATTGGTCCTTGGTACTTATTTTTTTCAGGTTTCTTTGCAGTTACTGCTCTAGTTGTTCCAGGAATATCAGGCAGTTTCATTCTTCTTCTATTAGGAACATACTCGTTTGTATTGGGGGCAGTGAGAGATTTGGATATGGAAATCATACTGATCTTCTTGAGCGGTGCAGTTATGGGTTTATTAAGTATAGTCAGAGTAATAAAGCTGCTTTATGAAAAGCAACAAGCTTTGCTCCTGTCTGTATTTTTTGGTTTGATCATATTTTGTATTCCGCTCATTTGGCAGAATCAATCAATGGACATAATATATGCGTCTGACCCACAACCTTTCTTTATTGGTTCTTTCTTGGGGGTAGTTTTGGTTTTGTTCTTTAAATACCTAGGAAAAGGCTAGCGCTCTATCATTTCAAACTTATCCTCTACTTCTTTCCATTGATCAGAATCTGGTAGGGGATCCTTTTGCTCGACAATATTAGGCCATTCCATGCAAAGCTCAGCATTTAGTTCAATATACTTTAATTGGTTATCCGGAACTTCGTCCTCGGAATAAATAGCGTCAATTGGACACTCTGGTTCACACAATGCGCAGTCTATGCACTCATCAGGATTGATCACAAGCATATTTGGTCCTTCATAAAAGCAATCAACAGGACACACCTCAACGCAGTCTGTTAATTTGCATTTGACACAAGCGTCACCAACGATAAAAGCCATTTAAAACATTTTATCATTTAACGTATATTTCAGTAACCACCAACTAGACAAACATATCATTTCTGATTTAATGCTTATTAATATATTTTATAAATTGGAATTAAATAATTTAGAAATTCTTAGCGCTGATTTAGGCGCTCTTTTGCAGAAAAACAAAATGTTTTTTACTTCTGCAGAGTCCTGTACGGGAGGTCTGCTTTCTCAATCAATAGTCTCAGTTCCTGGAAGTTCAGCGTGGTTTAGTTGTAGTTTCATAACATATTCAAATATTTCTAAACATAAGATATTGGGTGTATCCAAAGACACTCTTAAGTCTTTCGGAGCCGTTAGCGAAGAAGTTGTAGATGAGATGGTTACAGGAGCATTAGACGAAAGCTATGCTGACCTTGGAATTGCTATAAGTGGTATAGCAGGCCCTGGAGGAGGAACTGCTGATAGGCCGGTTGGTACCGTATGCATAGCTTGGAAGTTGAAAGGAAACAAGGCTAAAAAATTGACTTTTCTCTTTAAAGGCAACAGAAACGAAGTAAGGTATAAGACTGTAATTAAAGGCTTAGAAGGGGCCATAGAGTTATTGAAATAATAATATAAATAATACTGTTTATTTATACAGTATTTTGTATAATGCATAATATTCTAATAGGAGAAATATTATGGCTCAAAAAAAGGTGACAGACATTAAAGAAGTAGACAAATCAAAATCATTAGATAGTGCTTTAGGCCAAATAGAGAGGCAGTTTGGTTCTGGAACTGTCATGCGCATGGGGGATAAGAAACATGAAAAGATACCAGCTATCCCAACAGGTTCTTTAGGTCTCGATATAGCTCTTGGCATAGGAGGCTTACCTAGAGGAAGAATAGTAGAGATTTATGGCCCAGAATCTTCTGGGAAAACAACATTAACATTAGAGGTCATAGCTCAATGTCAAAAACTTGGTGGAACTGCTGCTTTTATCGATGCAGAACATGCACTTGATCCAATATATGCCGAGAAGCTTGGAGTCAATGTAGACGAGCTTTTGGTCTCGCAACCAGATACTGGTGAACAAGCTTTAGAGGTCGCAGATATCATGGTCTCGTCAGGAGGTATAGATATATTGGTGATTGATTCTGTCGCTGCATTAGTACCGAAAGCTGAAATAGAAGGGGAAATGGGCGATCATCATGTAGGCCTTCAAGCAAGGCTTATGTCGCAAGCTCTTAGGAAAATAACTGGTAATGTTAAAAAATCAGATACTTTGGTTATTTTTATTAATCAGATTCGTCATAAGATAGGTGTTATGTTCGGTAGTCCTGAGACTACAGCCGGCGGCAATGCATTAAAATTTTATGCATCAGTGAGAATGGACATCAGAAGAATAGGAACTGTCAAAGATGGGGACGAGGCAGTGGGTAATGAAACAAGAGTAAAGGTTGTCAAAAATAAAGTATCGCCGCCTTTTAAACAAGCAGAATTTCAAATTCTTTACAACAAAGGAATAAACCGTCTTGGTGAACTGATCGATAAAGGATCTGATCTAGACATCATTGAAAAGGCAGGTGCTTGGTATAGTTACAATGGCGATAAGATAGGTCAGGGTAAAGCTAATTCTATTGAATTCTTAAAGGAGAATCCTAAATTATTAGAGACAATAGAAAAACAAGTAATGGACGCGATTAATAAAGAAGATTAATTTCCTTTTCTCATAAGACCTATTTTGTTATAGGATTCAAGTGTGGCGATTCTTTTGAGTCGCCACTTTCTATAAAAACAAGGAGTAAAAATGGGAAATGCATATATAGTTGGTGCCGTAAGGACACCGGGCGGAAGAAAAAACGGTAAATTAAGTCAGTGGCATCCCACAGATCTAGGCGCACTCGTTTTAGATGAAATAGTTCAAAGAACTGGTGTAAATCCAGAAGAAATTGATGATGTAATTTTCGGTTGTGTCAGCCAATCTGGAGCACAATCAGGCAATATAGCAAGAAATGCAGTTCTAGCATCCTCTCTTCCTGAATCAGTTCCAGGAACTACAGTGGATAGACAATGCGGTTCTTCTCAGCAAGCTATTCATTTTGCAGCACAGGCAGTTATGTCTGAGACACAAGATATTGTTATTGCTGGCGGAGTGGAGGTAATGAGTCAAGTGCCAATCGGTGCTGCAGTTATAGATAGCTTTAAAGCAGGTCACGGTCAGCCTTACGGCGGCAAAGGAACTAGCGAAAGATATCCTGGAGTTCAGTTTAGCCAATTCACAGGTGCTGAAATGATGGCAAAAAGATGGGATATGTCCAGAGAAGAATTAGATGCATTTGCTCTTTCAAGCCATCATAAAGCCGTCAATGCAACAGAAGGTGGATATTTTGATAGAGAGATAGTTCCGGTAGAGGGTGACCTTCCAAATGGCGAAAAAGAGATGGTTACTGTTGATGAAGGTATTAGATTTGATGCAAGTTCTGAGAGCCTTTCTGGTCTAAATGCTTTATCTGAGGATGGTGTTCTAACTGCTGGTACATCAAGCCAGATCTGCGATGGAGCTGCAGCAGTCATGCTTGTTAATGATGCAGGATTAGCAAAACTCGGACTTAAGCCTAGAGCTAAAGTAGTGGCATTGGCATTAGCTGGAGATGATCCGGTAATAATGTTAACTGGCCCAATACCAGCTTCTAGAAATGTTTTAGAAAAAGCTTCCATGTCTATTGAGGACATCGATTTATATGAAGTTAATGAAGCGTTTGCACCCGTTCCATTAGCTTGGGCAAAAGAGTTAAATGCTGATCTAGAAAAATTAAATGTTAATGGAGGTGCTATGGCCTTGGGTCATCCATTGGGAGGTACTGGTGCCAAGTTAATGACTACCTTATTGCATGAACTAGAAAGAAGAGAAGTAAAATACGGGCTTCAAGCCATCTGTGAAGGTGGTGGTACAGCTAATGCAATGATCATTGAGAGGATGGATTAGTTAAGTATCAGCGATAAAAGATCTTGATGAGAGACCAGTTCTGGTTTCTCATCTTTTCTTTTCTTAATTTCTATCTGACCTGTTTCTAGAGTTCTTTCCCCAACGATAATTGTCATAGGAATGCCGATTACTTCCATATCAGCAAATTTCACGCCAGGTCTTTTGTCTCTATCATCCCATAATGTTTCAATATTGTTATCTTTTAGTAATTGGTAAACCTCATTACATTTTTCCTTAACATTTTTGTTATCTTTAGAATTAACTTCAACCAATGCAACTTGAAAAGGGGATAATGATTTCGGCCATACTATGCCTTTTTCATCATGATTTTGTTCTATTGCTGCAGCAACAATTCTTGAAGCTCCAATACCATAGCAACCCATTTCAGGATTGATATCACCATTTTCTCCTTGGATTCTTAAATTAAGGATTTCTGAATATTTTTTACCCAGTTTGAATATATGACCCACCTCTATCCCTTTTTTCAATTTAAGATTACCTTGCCCATCTGGGCTTTGCTTTCCTTCCAGTGAATAAGGATCTTGTCCCTCCTGAAGCTCTGTAAGCAATTCGGCATTAATCGCATAATCACTCTTATCGCTAAAAGCCAATAGGTCCTCACCCGAATCAGCCAATACATGAAATTCTTCAGAGTCAGAACCTCCTATAGCTCCGCTATCTGCCTTTACAATACGATAGTCCAAACCTAGGCGATTAAAAATCTTTATGTAAGAATCCTTCATGATCGCATAACTCTGATCGAGGCCTTCTTTATTTAAATCAAAAGAATAGGCATCCTTCATAATAAATTCTCTGGATCTCATTACCCCAAATCTAGGTCTTATCTCATCTCTAAATTTTGTTTGAATTTGATAAAGAGTGACAGGTAATTGTTTATAGCTAGTAAGAAGATTCTTGCAAAGATCAGTAATTATCTCTTCATGAGTAGGTCCTAGACAAAATTTATTGTCATGCCTATCCAGGAAAACAAGCAATTCCTGACCATATTGATCGATTCTTCCAGATTCTTCCCATAAAGACGCTGGTTGGACCATTGGCATTAAAATTTCTTGAGCGTTCGAGTTATTCATTTCAGTCCTGATGATATCCTCAACCTTCTGAAGTACTTTTTTCCCTAACGGGAGCCAATTGTATATTCCTGAAGAAACTTGTCTAATTAATCCAGCTCTAATCATTAATTGGTGGCTAACAATCTCTGCATCTGCAGGATTTTCTCTTTGAGTACCTAGTATTAACTTTGAAGCTTTCATGAATTTATTTTTTCTAATACTAACATATAGCTGGTTTTCAAGAATCTATATAATAAAAATTGCTATAATTACATCCTGAGTGAATAAATACTTTACATTTAATACTGAGCAACCCTTTTATGCCAACATACATTTTTAAGAATATAGAAACGGAAGAGATTTTTGAGAAACAGATGCGAATCTCTGAGTTAGATGATTTTAAAATTAATAACCCTAACTTTTCTCAGATGCCAACAGCTCCATCATTCAGGCTTAAAGGGACAGGATGGTATGAGACAGATTTCAAAACCGGGAACAAAAAAAATATAGCAAAAAGCGATAACGAAAGTACTTCTCCTGCCAAGACAGATAAAAAAACTAAAGACACTTCCGCAACAAAAAAAGAACCTACCTAAGCACAATGAAAAGAACACATAAATGTAATCAAATTAATCGAGACTTGATCGGACAAGAGATATCAGTTTCTGGATGGATTCATCGAAGAAGAGATCACGGTGGCGTAATATTCTTTGACATTAGAGACGAAGATGGATTAGTACAAGTAGTTTATAACCCTGACTCAGAAGAGACATTTGCTCTTGCTGAGAATTGTAGAAATGAATATGTTGTACTTTCTAAAGGTTTGGTAAGAGAAAGGCCTGAAGGGACAATAAATCCTAACCTCGGAACAGGTGAGGTGGAGATAGTTGCTTCACATTTGGATATATTAAATCCTTCTAAACCTCTTCCATTTCAGTTAGATGAATACACATCAGCTGGAGAAGAGACTCGCTTAAAATATAGATTCTTAGATTTAAGAAGATCTGAAATGCAACAAAATCTTAGATTAAGGTCAAAAGTTTCTTCTCGTCTCAGAAATTATTTAAGTAATGAAGAATTTATTGAAATTGAAACACCTATCTTGACTAAAGCGACCCCCGAGGGAGCTAGAGATTATCTAGTCCCAAGCAGAACATTTCCTGGTTCATTTTTTGCTTTGCCTCAATCTCCTCAGTTATTTAAGCAAACTCTAATGGCATCTGGTTTTGAAAGATACTATCAATTTGCAAAGTGCTTTAGAGATGAAGATCTTAGAGCAGATCGACAACCTGAATTTACTCAATTAGATATTGAATTATCTTTTGCTGATTCTTCAGAAGTGATGAATTTAATCACAGATATGATAAAAGATGTTTTTAGAGAAGCTTTGTCTATCGAGTTAGATGAATTTCCTAAAATATCCTACAAGGACGCAATAGAAAAGTACGGCATTGATAAGCCTGATTTAAGAAATCCCCTGCAACTTTTAGAGGTAAAGACATTATTCAAGGATTGTGATTTTAAAGTTTTTAGTGAGCCTGCCAATGATGAAGATTCAAGGATTGCTGCAATTAGGGTTCCCAATGGTAAATCTCTTACTCGAAAGCAGATAGATGACTATACAGATTTTGTAAGTAATTATGGTGCAAAGGGGCTAGCGTATATAAGAGTAGAAGATCCATTGAAGGGCAAGGAAGGCCTTCAGTCTCCTATAATAAAATTTATAGACGATGAAATAATCTCATCTCTTATGAAAATATTAGAAGTAAAGGAAGGGGACATCATTTTCTTCGGAGCTGGTAAAAGCAATATAGTGAATGATTCTTTGGCTGCCTTAAGAGATCTAGTTGCAAAAGATTTAGATCTTCTAATATGTGACTGGGCACCTTGTTGGATTACAGACTTTCCTATGTTTGAAAAAAATAAGTCGGGCGATCTTACGCCTTTGCATCATCCTTTTACGGCCCCTACATGCTCTATCGAGAGCCTTAAGAGTGCTCCTCTTGAAGCTTTAACCGATGCCTATGATATAGTTTTGAATGGAACTGAACTTGGAGGTGGCTCTGTAAGAATCCATGATCAAGAAATGCAGAAAACAGTCTTAAGCCTTCTGAACATAGATGATAAAGAAGCCGAAGAAAAGTTTGGTTTTTTGATTTCGGCCCTTCAACATGGTTGTCCGCCACATGCCGGACTAGCTATTGGACTCGATAGAATGATTATGTTGATGACGCATTCAGATTCTATAAGAGACGTTATAGCCTTCCCCAAAACTCAAACTGCTTCATGTTTGCTGACTGATGCTCCAGGATATGCGGCACAAGATCAATTAGATGAACTTCATATAAGGTTCCATGGATTAGATAAGGAGGAGTAAAGTGGCAGGTCATTCAAAATGGGCTAATATAAAGCATAGAAAAGGTAGGCAGGATGCAAAAAGAGGAAAGATATTTTCTGTCTTGATAAGAGAGCTGACAGTTGCAGCAAAACTAGGAGGCGGGGTACCTGACGATAATCCTAGGCTTAGAACAGCCATTGATAAAGCCTTAGCTGCCAATATGACTAAGGATACTATCGAAAGAGCTGTGCAAAGAGGAGCAGGAGGTCTTGAGGGAGAAAATCTTGAAGAAGTCAGCTTCGAGGGTTATGGTCCAGGTGGAATAGCAATCATTGTCGAGTCTATGACAGACAATAATAATAGAACGGTGGCTGAAGTCAGACATGCCTTTACTAAATCGGGAGGAAATCTTGGAACAAATGGTTCGGTTTCTTACCTTTTTGAGAAAAAAGGAATAATAACTGTTTCTTCGGAACAAGATGCTGAACAAATTATGGAAGTATCTATTGAGGCAGGTGCTGAAGATATAGAGATAAATGAAGATCTAACAACTACTGTAAGCTCTTCTCCAGAAGACTTTCAAAATATCAAAAATGCTTTAATTAAACAAGATTTCAGTATTGACGACTCAGAAATATCCTTAGTACCTGAAACTACAGTTCAAGCTGATATGGATACTTCTCTTAAGGTTTATAAATTATTAGAAATGCTCGAAGACCTTGACGATACTCAGAATGTAACTTCAAATATTGAATTTGCTGACGGTATGTTCGAAGAACTGGATTAATATGACTAATTCAAGAAATAAAGGAGCTTCTTTTGAAAGGGAAGTAGCCAATCTCCTTACAAATGATTTAGGTTTAAAAAAAAATATAAGAAGAATTCTTGAACAAACTAGAGAAAAACATTTACCTGATCTTATGTTAGGTAATTGGTATCTTGAATGCAAAAGG
This sequence comes from uncultured SAR86 cluster bacterium, assembly GCA_938075195.1. Classification (GTDB taxonomy): domain Bacteria; phylum Pseudomonadota; class Gammaproteobacteria; order Magnimaribacterales; family Magnimaribacteraceae; genus Magnimaribacter. The sequence continues at coordinate 50,772 of CALJGK010000060.1, read as the reverse complement.
TATGCATCTGGTGCTGAACCTCTCGAGGCTTGGTGGAAACAAGTTCTAGACGCAACACGCAATAAAGGAATCCCAGCTTTGGTATACAAATTTGATAGGAGGCCCATTAAAGTCAGAGTTCCATTAGGGGCAATCAATCCCAATTTACATATAGACTCTCCTTTTACTGCAGATTTACTATGGGATGATTTTATTTTTCTTTTAAAAGAACTCTACTCTAAAGATATTCAGGATCACGAAGAATTAGAATAATGCAAGAATATCTTTTGAGGGTTTATTACGAGGATACAGACGCTCAAGGAGTGGTTTACTATGCTAACTATCTTAAATTTTTTGAAAGAGCTCGAACAGAATTATTAAGAGCGGTTGGCTATGAGCAGATGAAGCTCATGGAAGAGAAGATTATTTTTGTTGTTAGAAGCTTAGATTTAAAACTTCTTAAGCCAGCGAGACTTGACGACCAATTAGTAATAAAAACACATTTAGTTAAATTAGGAAAAGTAAGTTTTGATTTTGAGCAAACTGCATTTAGTAATAATCAAGAAATTGCTAGGGCTACTATAAAATGTGGAAGCCTTAATTCGGAAAATTTTATACCTTCAGCTTTACCTGAGTATTTACATACTGGAATGAAAAAACTACTCTTATAGTCTTATGGAACTTTCAATATTAGAACTATTTTTGAATGCAAGTGTTGTTGTAAAGACGGTAATAATTATCTTAATCCTTGCATCGATTGTTTCTTGGATGATCATTTTTGAACGTTGGCTTTATATAAAAAAAATTAGCCAGGAGTTATTAGATTTCGAAATTATTTTTTGGTCAGACGCGGGTTTAGATGCACTTTTATCTTCAAGCCAAGAAGAAGGTCATAATCCAGTAGGGGCTGAGTACATTTTTCAAGTAGGTTATCTTGACTATAAGAGGCTTACAAAAGAGAGTTTAGGTCCAGATATTGTTATGGATAGTGTTCAAAGAAATATGCGTGTTGCTTTAGCGAAAGAACAATCTTTGCTGGAAAAGCATTTACCATTTCTTGCTACAGTCGCTTCAGTCAGTCCTTATGTGGGTTTATTTGGAACTGTATGGGGGATAATGAATTCCTTTAGAGGACTAGCAGGGGCATCACAAGCAACACTTTCAGCTGTAGCACCAGGTATCTCTGAAGCACTTATTGCTACAGCAATTGGACTCTTTGCAGCCATTCCTGCTCTTGTTGCCTACAACAAATTTATTTCCGAATCTGATAATCTTCTATCAAATTTTGAGGGTTTTAAAGAAGAATTTCTAGCAGTTTTGTATAGGGATATACATTCAGATTAAGAGTGAAAAGAAGAAATTTAATCTCAGACATCAATGTGGTTCCATATATTGATGTGATGTTAGTTTTGCTGGTCATATTTATGATCTCAGCTCCTTTGATGGTTCAGGGCATCCAAGTTAATTTGCCAGAAGCTTCTTCTGAAGCTTTACCTGTTCAAAATACAGAACCATTAATAGTTTCTATTGACCAGGATGGTACGTTATTTCTCGAAACTGGTTCAACAAAAAACAAGCCGCTTACTTTAGATGAGCTAAATGTTTCGGTTTCTAAAATCATTGAAGCTAGTCCTGGCCTCCAGGTTGTCATAAGAGGTGATGGACAGGTTAAATATGAAAAAGTAATGACTGTCATGGCAGAACTTCAAATGGCAGGAGCAATCGATATAGGTCTTATTTCTAAGCCTATCTCATCAAATTAATGAATTATTTTCCTCCTTTAATATTGTCTGTATTCATTCATCTTGGTTTACTTTTATCTTTCTCAAATTTTTTTAATTTAGATCTTAATGCATTTAATATTGAGTCAAGTAAACCCATCCAAGCTTACTTAATAATCGAACAAGAAAAAAAATTATTAAAAAAAAGAAATATCGCGATACCAAAGGAGAATGAACAAGACATACAAAATGAAGACTCTCCTGAGAGAATAAAACTTTCCGACGTAAATTCTGAACTGGAGCAGATTTCAATTTTGGAAGTCAAGAATCAAAATAATGACGTTGATAAAAATAAATTGATCAGCAAGACTGAGTTAGAGAATTTTTCTTCTATCATCAAGAGTCAGGTAATGGATAATTGGAAAAGACCATCTCAACTGAAGTTTAATTTAAGAACAGAGATTCAAATTGTACTTGTACCGACTGGAGAAATCATTTCTGCATCGATTATTAAGGGTAGCGGAAACCTAGCTTTTGATGAATCTGCTTTAACTGCAATCTCAAAAGTAAAATCTTTTGAAGGACTAAGTATGCAGATGAGTTTATTCGATCAACACTTTAGGAACTTTATCCTTATTTTTAGTCCAGAATAATAATCATTTAATTTATGTTTAAATTTAAGAGTTTTTTTCTGACTTTCATTCTCTTCTTTTATTTCTCATTTACCTATTCGCAATTACGTATAGAAATAAAGGGAGGTATAGCCGACCCAATTAATATTGCGGTTGTCCCTATGAAATGGGAGTTAGCAAGCACACAGACCACATATCTTCATAGAATCATTAAATCGGATTTAGAGTCTTTTGGTGAATTTGTTGTATTGCCACCTGAAAATATGTTGAGTCTTCCAACTTCAAAGGAAGAAATTTACTATAAAGACTGGAGACTATTAGGAGTAGATTATTTAGTAATAGGTGGCATAAAAGATTCTGACCTAGATGGTAATACTGAGACCAATTATATTATTTTTGATATCGCTAGAGAAAAATCAATTCATAGAGGCAATGTCATCGGTCCTATTAATTCTTTAAGAAAGGTAGGTCATAAGATGAGCGACAAGATTTATGAAAAAATTCAAGGTATGCCGGGTATTTTTTCAACGAAACTGGCTTACATAGATAAGCCTTCTTCTGAAGACCCTAATTATAATTTGAGGATATCTGATATTGATGGATTTGAAAGTATCTCATTATTTTCTTCGCCTCAACCACTAATGTCTCCAAGTTGGTCGCCTGATAGAAAAGAAATTGCATATGTCTCTTTTGAAGAGGGGACTTCACGAATATTTTTACAAGAACTCAGTTCTGCAAAGAGAAAAGGCCTCAAATTAGAGGAGGGGATAAATAGTTCACCAAATTGGTCTCCTAATGGAGATATGATTTCAGCTGTTTTGTCTAAATCTGGGAATCCTGATCTATTTATTTATGATTTAGAGCAATCTAGTTGGACGCAAATAACCAAACATTTTGGCATAGATACTGAACCAGATTGGTCTCCTGATTCGAGAAGTCTATTATTTACATCTAATAGATCTGGGTCTCCTCAAATTTATGAAGCAAATATTAAAAATAACAGAATTAAGAGACTGACATTTGAGGGTACTTATAACGCTAGAGCAAGATATTTACCTGATGGGAAAGGTATAGTTTTTGTTCATAGAAGAAATGGAGTTTTTCATATTGCAACTCAAAATTTTAGATCAGGAAAAGTAAGAATTTTGACTGACACTTACTTAGATGAATCTCCTACTATCTCACCGAATGGTAATGTTATTATCTATGCAACCAAAGATGGCGATAGAGATATATTGGCTGGCATAACTATGGATGGAAAAACTAAGTTTATAATGCCTTCACTTAAAGGTGAGGCTAGAGAGCCAGCTTGGTCGCCATTAATAGATTAGAATAAAAATAAAAGTATAATAAACGCAGGAGACTAAAAAATGAATATTACTCAAAAATCTTTATTAACCACAATCTTTATTGTCCTTGCATCTTGTAGCTCAGTTTCTACAGATAGAACTAATGACTCTACAGCAATATCGGCTTCTGCATCAGAAGCTTATTCTGATAGTGGAATGACTTCTAATAATGTTCTTTATTTTTCTTATGATAAATCAGATGTTAATTCAGAAGGAAGAATGAAAATTAGGACCCTAGCTAAACTTATCAACGATAATGATCTCAATGTTAGGGTTGAAGGACATTGCGATGAGAGGGGTACTAGAGAGTACAACTTGGCATTAGGAGAAAAAAGAGCTAAAACAGTTGCAGAACTGCTTATTATTAATGGTGTCTCATCTGATAAAATCCAGACAGTTAGTTACGGTGAAGAAAAACCAATCGTCAATGGATCAAATGAAAGGTCATGGTCGCAAAACAGAAGGGCCCTAGTCAAAACTTTCTAAGTAGTTTGAAGAAAGTTTTTTTAACTAGTCTTGCTTGCATTCTTTCTTCAATAATTGTTTCAGAACAAGAAGAAAGCCTAGAGCTTTTATATCAAAAGATAGTAAATCTTGAAGAAGAAATAAGGGATCTTAGAAATATTCTTGAAGAAAACTCTATACTTGTTGATAGATCATTAGAAGTGCAACAACAAAGATATTTAGATCTTGATTCACGTATTTTGGAATTATCACAGATCTCCAATCAACAAGTAATATTAGAAGAGCCAAATGTCTTTGAAAGCTCGGATCCGGAAAGAGACTTATTTAAACAAGCATTGGTATTGTTTGAAGAATCCAGATTTGCTGAAGCCCTAGAGATTTTCTCGGAGATTATTATTTCTTTTCCTAATGGACTTTATACCCCTGATGCTTATTTCTGGTCTGGTGAATTATTTTTAGCTCAAGAAATGTATGAAGATGCCAAATTAAGTTACCAGAGTGTTATTGATCAATTTTTTGATCATTCTCGTTGTCCAGATGCTTTATATAAAATGGGTGAGATATTCAGAATAGAGGGCAATGAAGAAGAGTCATTAATTCAATATAATAGGGTTATAGAGGCTTTCCCTGAATCAGGTGCTGCTCAACTTTCAAAAAAATCTAAAGAAATTGTAAAAGAAGAGTCGAATTTAGTTGAGTAAACCTATAATATACGCTTTTTTTTTCGGGCCGTTAGCTCAGTCGGTAGAGCAGTTCGCTTTTAACGAATTGGTCCTGCGTTCGAGTCGCAGACGGCCCACCAACCTCTTATGAACATCTTGTTAATTTGTGTTGGAGGTTCTCTTGGCGCTTTATGCAGATTTTACTTGTCTGCCTTATTTCAGAAATCTGAAAATCCAGAAATTCCCCTTGGTATTCTGACAGTTAACATCTTAGGTTGTTTCTTGATAGGTCTATTTTATAATCTAGTCAACACGGACCTAGAAAGAATACTTACTCCTTTTTTGTTTGTGGGATTTCTTGGAGCCTTTACAACCTTCTCAGCATTTTCAAAAGAATCATTAGAATTAATCAATTCAGGAAACTTTTTTATTGCTTTCATTTATATTCTTATTTCTATTATTTCCTGCCTTGGAGCTACTTGGTTTGGTATGTTTCTCACACGGTCATGAAGCTCTTAAAATCTTAGAAAATCTGCCAGAGAGAGATATATTTTAAGTTCCTCTAAAATTAAGCTTATAATTATTCTTTCACAATTGCGCTCATGTACACCTTAATTAAAATAATTTTTACAGCATTAATTGTTGTAGCTATATCTGAGATAGCGAAACGATCAACTCTCATAGCAGGTATTGCTGCCTCTATTCCTTTAACCTCTTTATTGGCGTTTATTTGGCTCTATTTTGATACCCAGGATCCGTCAGCTGTAAGAGATTTATCAAGAAATATATTATTGATGATCCCACCCTCGCTAACTTTTTTTATTACGCTTTATGCTCTCCTTGGATGGAATGCATCATTCATAATGAGTTTATTTATCTCTATAGGTTTGACGGCTATTGTCTATTGGTTATATTTCTATATATTAAATTTTTTTGGAGTTAATCTAGTTTAATGAAGTTATATATGATGCATGTGGGTTATTACGATAAGAACATTGGAGATGGTATCTATGAAGTTCATTTGAATTATTTTGTTGCGGCTTTAAATCCAAAGGATGCAAAACTTAAAACCCAATCCTTTGTTGAATTTCAAGAAAAGTCTATGCACATCGATGGCATTAAAGAGATATCATTTGTTGATGGATATGAAGTGGTGCTTAAGGAAAGTTCTGAAGTTCATGATGGTGAGATAATTCAGTATGATGATGCAAAGGAGCTTTAACTTTGACTGATACAATTTTTCAAAAAATCATTAATAAAGAGATCAATGCGGATATCATTTATGAGGACGGAAAATCTTTAGTTTTTCGAGATATTAATCCGGTCGCTCCAACTCATCTTTTAATAATTCCAAAAAAACAAATCGAAAAAATATCTGATGCAAATGAAGAAGATCAAGACTTGTTAGGGCATCTTTTCCTTGTGGCAGGAAAGGTTGCTAAAGAACTAGGAATAGAAAATGCTTTTAGATTGGTTGTTAATAACGGAGCAGGAGCACAACAAACCGTTTTTCATTTACATATTCATTTATTGGCGGACAGAGAATTTACTTGGCCTCCGGGTTAAGAGACAGATTTAAGGGCTTCGATCGACTTGTGAGACCTCTCTATTTTGTTGTGAATTGACTCTGTGAGCTGATAATTATTTCCAGTCAGTTCCATAGCCATCCTTAAATGCTTTATAGAAGTATCGTAGTTACCGGTAAGAAAAAAATACTCCGCTCTAGAGAGATGGAGTCCAATAAGATTCTTATCTAAGCCTTGGACCTCAGCTAGCCAGTACCATACTTCTGGGTCATCGGGTCTTACCAAAGTAAGTTTCCTGAGTATTTCTTCACCCAGCTCATAATCACCCTTATTCATCAAAACTTTGTTATAAAACATTGTTATAGGATAGTTATTAGGATTTGTACTAAGAAGAGAGGACGCTAATGCTTCTGCTTCAAAATAATTTTCAGCTGCTAAATGCAGCTCTAATAGACCTATTTGGAGTATCAAATTTTCACTATCATCACCCAAAGCTTCTCTTAACTTTTCGAATGCTTTTGCATGTCTTTTATCCTTTGAGTAAGCTAAAGCGAGTCCATAATTAGCTTTAATCTTTTCTTTTGTTGTTTTAGCTTCATTGATCTCTTTCTCAAAGATAGTAACTGCCTGTCTAGGTATTTCAGAAAAATGTACTATAGTTCTTTGTCTTATAAGGTCATAATCTAGGGCGTTTCTATAGTTTTTTCTTTCAAATCCTTGGGCTCTAGATTGAGCATCTGCTATTCTATTTTTTGTTAAAGGATGAGACCTTAGAAATTCCAATTCATTTGATCCAGATAATCTACTCAATGATTGCAACTTCTCAAACATATAAGTTGTGCTATTGGGGTCAAAGCCGGCAGATATTAGATTTTTAAAACCAATTCTGTCCGCTTCTTGTTCATCTCCTCTGCTAAATGAAAGATTCTGCTGTGCTATGGCTTGTTGGCCTACTACTAAAGCATTAGGATTACTCGTAGCGCCAGCGAGTGCAATGCTTCCTAAGATCATAAGAGAATTTGCAAGACTTCTGTCTTTTTGTCTCTGCATTCTTCTCGCAAAATGTCTTTGGCTCAGGTGGGCAAGTTCGTGAGATAAGACAGATGCGAGCTCACCTTCAGTGTTCGCATGAAAAATTAATCCTGCGTTAATACCTATAATTCCGCCAGGAGCAGCAAACGCATTTACTGATTTTTCATTGATTAGAGCTACTTCTAGTCTTCTATCAGTCAGTTCACTAAATTCTGACAATCTGTAAACCAGGTGTTCCGCATAGTCTTGGGCAACAGGATCCACATAACCTGGCAAAGTTCTTCTCAACTGAGCCATATATAACCTGCCCAGGTTGTATTCAGAAGCTATTGATATTACAGAAGATGAAGCATCACCTATTACTGGTAACTCTTCCTCTGAGTAAAGCATTAAGCTTCCTAACAAGAAAAGACCGTAAAATTTGAATTTGGATATAATACTACTCATACTATTTCTTTTTGGAGAAACTAGTTACTATATTAAATGAATTCATTAGATTATCTAAAAATTACTTAGTTCCCTAGTTTATATGCAAAGTTTATTTGAAAAATTCGTAAACAGATTCTTCTCAAGTGAGGAGTCTATATATTTCGCTATATTATTGGCTTTTTCTTTCCTGTTTGTCATCTTCTTTGGCAATGTACTCATGCCAGTAATTATAAGCGTAGTTATAGCTTTTTTATTAAATGGCCTCATGAGAGTTCTGTTAAAAATGCAAGTTTCTCAAAAGGTTTCATTGGCCATTACATTAATTGTTTTTTTTGGATTTTATTTAAGTTTATTTACTGCATTGCCTTCAATAGGAACTCAAATCAATAATCTTTTACAGAATTTACCTAGTATCATTAGTTCCTTTCAATCAACACTTGTTGAAATGAATAATTATTTCTCACAAGAAGATCTTGACCTGATATTTGCAAATCTAACTAACCAAATTAACTCCTTATTAAGTTCGGCGCTTGGTCAATTGGCAGGGACAATTACTTTGATGTTTAATGCCATTCTTTATGCAATCATGATTCCTCTAATGGTTTTCTTTTTCTTAAAAGACAAAGATGAACTTCTACCTATTGCAGCATTTATTCTTCCTAAAGAGAATGGGTTCATGCAATCTGTATTTTCTGAAATGAATGATCAATTGTTTAATTATGTAACTGGAAAGTTTTTAGAAATGATAATTGTAGCTTCAGTTTCTTATGCTTTATTTGCTATTCTTGGCCTTCCTTATGCGGTCCTAATAGCAATATTAGTAGGACTTTCAGTCATCATTCCAATATTTGGAGCTATTTTGGTTACTATTCCAGTAGTTTTGATCGGACTATATGAATGGGGTTTAACTGAAAACTTTTACTGGCTGCTAAGTCTATATTTATTAATCCAGATTCTCGATGGTAACGTTTTAGTTCCTATCCTTTTCTCAAATAGGAACAACCTTCATCCTGTAGTGATAATCATTGCAGTACTTTTCTTTGGAGGAATATGGGGCTTTTGGGGCTTATTTTTTGCTATTCCACTAGCTACTTTCGTTAAAGCAATAATTAACTCTTGGCCAGAACCTGTACACTAGCTATTTAACCCTTTTGCGGCTTCCAAAACTTCTCTTGCATGGCCTGTGACTTTCACTTTTCTCCACTCTCCTACCAACTTGCCTTTTGAATCGATAAGAAAAGTACTTCTTTCTATGCCCATATATTTTTTGCCGTACATGCTTTTTTCTTTGATAACATCATATTGTTTACAAATTTTTTCATCCGGGTCTGAGATCAGATCAAAGTTGAAATTTTCATTCTTCTTAAATTTCTCATGGGATTTTATCGACTCCCTGGACAACCCATAGATTATGGTATTGGATCTGGTGAATTGACCTTTTAGATCTCTAAAGTCCTGTCCTTCTGTGGTGCAACCCGGAGTACTGTCTTTTGGATAAAAATAGAGAACTACATTTTTCCCTTTAAGATCTGAGAGGCTAATGGTTTTATTTCCTGTGCATTCGCCTTTGAATATTGGGGCTTTGTTATTTAATTTAAGTGTTGGCATATCTCCTCCGTTAGAAACAATCTATAATGCAATGATTCTAACATTGAGACAAAAAAAAATTAATGTTTAATCTAAAAGGTTCGGTAGTCGCTCTCGTTACTCCAATGGATTCTGACGGAGAAATCAATTGGGAGAGTCTCAAGGATTTAATTGAATGGCATATAAGCTCTAATACTTCTGGGCTAGTGGTTGTAGGTACAACAGGTGAATCTGCCACGCTAGACGTTTCTGAACATGTGCAGCTTATAGAGAGATCAGTCGATATTTCAAACGGTAGAATCGAAATTATTGCTGGCACTGGTGCTAACTCAACCAAAGAAGCAATCTATTTAACTAATTCCGCAAAATCTGCTGGAGCAAACGCCTCACTTTTGGTCACGCCTTACTACAATAAACCAACTCAAGAAGGACTCTACAAACACTATATGTTGATAGCTGATGAGGTCGATCTTCCACAGATTCTCTATAACGTACCATCAAGAACTGGTTGTGACTTGCAGAATGGCACTGTCCTTAAGCTGGTCGGGCATGAAAATATTGTTGGATTAAAGGATGCTACTGGCGATTTAAGTAGACTTAATGAAATGCTAGGACATTTAACACCTGAACAAAAAGAAACCTTCTTCTTCTATTCGGGTGATGATCCTACTGCCACCCAATTCTTATTGGATGGAGGCTCTGGAACCATTTCAGTTACGGCAAATATAGTTCCAAAGGTAATTGCAGATATTTGCAGTCTTTCCTTGGAAGGAGAAGCAGAAGCTGCCCTGAAATTAGATAGAACATTAATTAAATTAAATGATATTTTATTTATTGAATCAAATCCAATTCCTATAAAATGGATGCTTAACCGTATAGGTAGAATAACTGAAGGGATAAGGCTTCCTTTAACAGAACTAAGTCCAGACTTTCATGAGAAAGCTGAGAATATATTAAAAGAATTAAATTTATTAAATTAACTATGATTAGACTGATAGCAATAATATTTGTATCTTATTTTATAAGCTCCTGTAGTTATCTTCTTACAGATCATAAAAATGATTACTTAAAGGAGAGGCAAGAAAAGTCATTAACACTGCCTAAAGATTTGGATACCAGACCTATAATTGATTTTTATCCGATAAATTCAATATCCTCTGAAAATACTATAGCTGAGTATGATATTCCCTTACCTCAACAGGTCTTTTCTTCTGGAACTTCAAATGAAGTAAGGATGCATAAATTAGGCGAAATAAGATGGGTATATGTTGAAACTCTGCCCAGCAGTGCTTGGCCCATGATGAATGATTTTTGGGTAACCAGCGGATATGGGTTAGCAAAAACGGACCCAACATCTGGCATTATTGAAAGTGATAATTTAGGTAATTCAGAGGAAGAAACTAAACTAGTGATGAAAGTTGAACATGGAATTAGGCAAGCAAGTTCAGAGATATTTATTTCTCATATTACAAAGATAGATGATCAGTGGATAAGAGTTCAAGGAGAAGGGAATCTTGAAGAAGAAACAATGCGTAAGGTGTTAGATTATTTCGCTTCTACACCACCTAGTGGCGGCACTTCTTTAGTGGCTCTTAATTTGAACTATGGACAGAAGGCCTCACTGAAACAAGATGAAAACAAATCAAATTTCATCGAATTAAATTTAGAATATGCTAGAGCTTGGGCGGCAGTTGACCGTGCTCTGAAAGAAGCCCTTATAGATGTAAATGACCTAGATAGGGAAGAAGGAGTTTTTTACGTAAATTTTTCTAGAGAAGAACAAAAGGGCTTTGTAAGAAGAATGTTTTCTGGTGACTCTTTCAAGGGCGAATATAGAATACTTGTCAAAGAAATTAATGAAAAGACATGCACAGTAACAATAATTGCACAGGGAGAGGAGGCCAAAGCTTTTGAGCGAGAGCTTCTTTCTGAAATTAACCAATCTTTATCTTAATCGTTATGAAAAATATTAAACAAGGTGAATTAATCACTACTGGAAAAGCTAAATCTCTATATGAAACCAATGAAGAAGATTTCCTCATCATGCACTACAGCGACGACACATCTGCTTTTGATGGAAAAAAGATAGAAAGTTTAGAAGGAAAAGGAACTATCAATAATAAATTTAATGCATTTATTATGGAATACTTAGAAAGTGAATCCATCTCTACTCACTTTGTAGAATTACTCAATGAAACAGACAGCTTGGTAAAGAGACTAGATATGGCTCCTGTAGAGTGTGTTGTTAGAAATGTAGCTGCAGGTAGTATTTGTAAAAGATTAGGCCTAGAAGAGGGCATAGATATAAATCCTCCTACATTTGAATTTTTTTACAAAGATGACGCCCTTGGGGACCCAATGATAAATGAATATCATATAAAAGCATTTGGCTGGGCAACAGAAGATCAGGTTGAGCAGATGCAAATTCTGACTTTCGAAGTCAATGCTGCACTTAAGAAGCTATTTTCAAGTGCTGGAATGATTCTTGTTGACTATAAACTAGAATTCGGAGACCACAAAGGAAAGCTTCTACTTGGAGATGAATTTACTCCAGATGGATGTCGAGTATGGGATGAAGAAACAAGAGAAAAGTTAGATAAAGATCGATTTAGGCAAGGTTTGGGTGATGTAGTTGAGTCTTATCAAATAATGGCAAAGAGATTAGGCGTTATTTAATACTATCTAAGTCCAGAATTTATACCTTCTAGTTTTTCAGATCCAGGGCAAAGTTCACTTTTACCCATTGTATTCAAAGGCTTGTCTGAAACATTCAAAATTTCTCTTAAGTCCTTTGCTGTAGGATCAGCGTAGAGCAATCCAGTTAAAACTTTTCCATCTCTTTGAGACTCTTGTATATTTTTAATAGCCTGAATTTTATCTGCCGGATCATAATCTTGAGATAGTTTTTCTAAGGCTAATAGTGATCCATCATGTAACGGTACTTCGATAGAACTGCCCGTAGGATACTCAGTAACTATTTCTTTCCCCAGAGGAACAAAGTCGGGCTTCGATAGTGCATCATTATGCTCTCTAATGTAATCATAGCTTTTTGTTGAAGTTTTGTGATTATTGAACGTTACGCAAGGTGAGATTATATCTAAAAAAGAGAACCCCTTATGAGATAAGGCAGCTTTAAGCAATGGTACAAGCTGCTCTCTATCACCAGAAAAGCTTCTTGCTACAAAACTCGCACCTAATTGTATTGCCATTGTGGGTAAATCGATCGACGGAAAGAGATTATCATCACCATATTTACTTTTGGACTCTAAATCATTAGTTGCAGAGAATTGCCCTTTTGTGAGGCCATATGTTCCATTATTTTCAACAATATAAGTCATATTCAGCTGTCTTCTTGCGCAATGAACAAATTGGCCTACGCCTATAGATGCAGTATCACCATCACCAGAAATGCCTAAATAGGTAAGTTCATGATTTGCCATTGCGGCACCCGTTGCTATTGATGGCATTCTTCCGTGGACTGAATTGAATCCATGGGATTGATTTAAGAAATACGCAGGAGCTTTTGAAGAGCAGCCAATACCAGAAAGTTTTGCGACTTTATAAGACTCTATGCTTAATTGAAAGCATGCTTCGACTATTGCCGAACTGACAGAATCGTGTCCGCATCCTGCGCATAAAGTCGATACAGCTCCTTCATAATCCCTTCTAGTAAGGCCTAGCTTATTCTTTTCCAGAAGAGGGTGATGGTTCTTAGGTTTTACTATATAAGTCATATCATTTCCTTAAGACATTGCAAGAGCAGGTTTTCCTGAAAGATGAGCATTAATTTTATTTGTAATATGTTCAGCAGTAATCGGCTGACCGTCAAAACATAGAATAGAAACAAGTTTGTCCGGAATTATTCCGCCTTCGGCCATAATCAAGGTCCTCATTTGACCATCTCTATTTTGTTCTACTATGAATAATAGATCATGCTCTTCAATGAATTCCCAAACTTCCAGATTGAAAGGAAAGGCTCTGATCCTCATTGCATCGATCTTCAGATTTTGTTCATCCAGAACATCTAAAGCTTCTTGCATAGAACAATCAGTGCTTCCAAAATAAATTATTCCCATCGAACTTGCATTTTTTTCTTGATTGAAAACAGGAGCTGGCACGAGAGAAGAAGCAGTTTGGAATTTTTTTAGAAGCCTAGTGAGCATCTCCGCATTTTTAACTCCATCTTCGGTATATCCTGCATATTCGTCATGAGAAGTTCCTCTAGTAAAATATGCACCTTTTTCAGGGTGTGTGCCAGGGTAAGTTCTGTAAGGTATGCCATCACCATCTACATCTAAATATCGTCCAAATCTTTCTATTCCGTCTAAATCCTCTTTAGATAAAACCTTTCCTCTATCATATTGATTAGAATCATCCCACTCAAACTCTTTTGTTGACCAATCATTCATCCCTAAATCTAGGTCCAGTAGAACTATAACTGGAGTTTGTAGTCTATCTGCAAGATCAAAAGCTTCAACAGCGAAATCAAAACATTCTTTCGGATCTGATGGAATTAGAAGCACGTGTTTCGTGTCTCCATGTGAGGCATATGCTGAACAAAGAATATCTGATTGCTGAGTTCGAGTAGGCATTCCTGTTGAAGGGCCTCCTCTTTGCACATTGAAAAGAACAGTAGGCACTTCTGCAAAGTATGCTAAACCAATGAACTCACTCATCAGAGAAACACCTGGGCCGCTCGTTGCAGTAAAAGCTCTAGCTCCATTCCAATTAGCTCCTATAGTCATACCCATTGCCGCTAATTCATCTTCTGCCTGAATAAAAGCAAATTTGTTTTTATCTGTTCCTATTTCTACTCTAAGTTTTTCACTGTATTTACTATAAGATTCTGCCAAAGAAGTGGAGGGCGTTATTGGGTACCAGGCACAAACTGTTGCACCTCCATAGACACAACCAAGTCCTGCGGCATCATTACCACTAGTGAGTATCAACCCATCTGTTTTATCTGATTTTTGAACTTTGATTTCACAATAATCTTTAAAATTCTCTTCAGCATAGTTGTAGCCTATATTAAGCGCTTTTACATTTGGTTCTATAAGTTTTTCTTTACCTTTGAATTGTTCTTCAATTAAAGATACGTAAATATCCTTATCCATCTCTAAGATCGAAGCTAAAAGACCTACATAGCCGAGATTTTTAAAAAGTAGCCTTTGTTTTGGATTCGTAAATTCTTGTACACAAAGCTTGGTTAAGGGGATTTCTATTACATTTATATCATCTCTACCAAATTCTCTTTTCCACGAAGAGTCATATATTAGATATCCATTCTCTTTCAATTCTGCTACATCTTTTTGATAGGATTGCGGATTCATAGCTACAGAAATATCTATTCCTTCTCTTCGGCCCAAATATCCTTTTTCATTTACTCTAACTTCAAACCACGTGGGAAGTCCTTGAATATTGGATGGAAAAATATTCTTTGGACTTACAGGAATACCGGATCTGAATACACCTTTTGCAAACATTTGATTAGCACTTGCAGAGCCCGAACCATTAACATTTGCAAACTTTATAACAAAGTCATTTACAGAATTGATTTTACTCATGAATATACCTTTGCTTCTTGGTATAGAAAATTCTGCATATCCCAAGCACCTGTTGGACATCTCTCTGCACATAAACCGCAGTGAAGACATACATCCTCATCTTTAACCATTACTCTTGAAGTCTGTTCAAGTTGCTCAGAAACTAAAATTTGTTGATTTAGATTTACAGCCGGTATTCTCAACTTATTTCTAAGGTTTTCTTCTGAATCATTATGAACAAAACTTATACAATCTGTAGGACAAATATCTACACATGCGTCGCACTCAATGCATAAATCTTCAGAGAATGCAGTTTGTACATCACAATTAAGACAGCGCTGGGCCTCTTCTAGGGCTGTTACTTCGTCGAAGCCAAGTTCTACCTCTAATTTTAAGTCTTTTAGAGCATCTTTTTTATCAGCATGAGGCACTAGAAATCTTTTTGCTTGAGAAATATCGTTATCATAAGACCATTCATGAACGCCCATTTTCTGGCTGATAAGAGTAGTTTTTGGTTCAGGTCTTTTATATAAATCTTGGTTTTTGCAAAAACTATCAATTGAAATAGCTGCTTGATGGCCATGAGCAGCTGCCCAAATGATATTTTCAGGTCCCCATGCAGCATCTCCTCCAAAAAAAACTTTTTCATTTGAAGATTGAAAGGTAACTTTGTCTACAATTGGCATATCCCATTCCCCAAAATCAATACCAATATCTCTTTCTATCCATTCAAATGCGTTGTCTTGTCCGATAGCAACTAGCACGTCATCACATTCAAAAATAACAGGCTCTTCATCAGTAGGCACAAGACTTCTCTTTCCAGATTCATCAAATACTGCTTCAACCTTTTCAAATTCCATCCCCACAAGCTTTCCATCTTGAATAATAAAACGTTTAGGTACATGGTTATCATGAATGGGTATACCTTCTCCCATTGCATCCTCAATTTCCCACTCAGAGGCCTTCATCTGATCGAAAGGGCTTCTTACTGTGACTTTGACTTCCTCCGCACCCAATCTTATGGCTGTTCGACAACAATCCATTGCGGTATTGCCTCCACCTAAAACAATTACTTTCTTCCCTATGGATTTTGTGTGCTCAAAAGCAATGCTAGTCAACCAATCAATACCAATATGAATATTTTTATTTGCCTCTTCTCTACCTTCTATTCTTATATCTCTTCCCTTTGGTGCACCTGTTCCAACAAATATTGCATCAAAGTCTTTATCAAGTAATTTTTTCATACTTTTTATTTCAGAATTGAATTCTGTCTTGATACCAAGGTCTATAACTTGATTTACTTCTTCATCTAGCACTTCCTCTGGGAGTCTAAAAGATGGAATATTAGTTCTCATAAGTCCGCCTGCTTTGGGATCTCTTTCAAAGAGAGTGCATTGATATCCTATAAGGGCTAAATCTCTGGCAACAGTTAGAGATGCCGGACCTCCGCCTATTAGTCCTACTTTTTTGCCGTTACTTTTCTCTGGCACAGGCATAAGAGAAGAAATATCGTCTTTGTGATCATACGTAACACGTTTAAGTCTGCAAATGGCTACTGCTTTTTCATGAGTTCTTGTCCTTCTGCACGCAGGTTCACAAGGCCTATCACAAGTTCTTCCAAGTATTCCTGGGAATACATTAGATTCCCAATTAAGCATATAGGCTTCATTATAGTTGCCTTGAGAAATTTGTCTTATGTATTCAGGTACAGGTGTATGGGCAGGGCATGCATGCTGGCAATCCACAACTTTATGATAATACTGGTTGTATGCTGTATCTGTAGGAGGAACATAAACTTCAATAGGATCCTTTGATTTTTCTATTATGCCAACAGAGTCCTCGCTCTTAATTTTTGTTTTTAAACTCTCTACGACATCCCATCTTAGTCTTTTTGCCTCTTCAAGATCGTGTGTTTTGAGTGATTGTCTTAAATCATATCCAAGTTCGTTTCTTTGTTCTTTAGGTACAGCGACCTTAACCCACCAAGTTTTGTACCTTTTGAAAAGGTATTTAGTTTCCATACCGAACCCCAATTTATTCAGATTTATAAGAAATAATTTTATTGCGCACTATTATGGTACATAATTTGGCCTATTATTGAAAGATTAATACTATTTTTTTATTTAAGCCTTATATTTTTTTAGGTACATGTACCTTAATTATTTATTAAGAAATCTAATCTTGACAAAATTAGTCGGGAATTAGTAAAATAATCAAGTGAATCTTACGACACGAGGCAAATATGCAGTAACCGCGTCTCTGGATTTAGCCATGAATTACGAAAAAAATTCGTTTGTAGCTATTTCAGAAATCGCAGAAAGGCAATCTATACCCGCTGCATATTTAGAGCAGTTATTTCGATATTTGAGAAAGGCAGGAATTTTAACCTCCCTTAGAGGACCTGGAGGAGGGTATAGGTTAACTAGACCAAATTCAGATATAAAAATTGGTGAAATAATTGCTGCTGTAGAAAGAAAGATGGATGCCACTCAGTGTGGAGGTGAGGGAAATTGTAGCGCTGGTTCAAAATGTTTAGCTCACAATCTATGGACGGAATTGAATAATGAGGTCGACCTTTTTTTAATGAATAAATCTCTAGATGATGTGATTAATAATAACTTTAAAGAAAAAAAACAATTGGTAAATAACCTTTTGATTACTTCAGGATAAAAATATGAAACTTCCAATATATTTCGACTATGCATCTACTACCCCAGCAGATCCAAGAGTTGTAAAAAAGATGCAAGAATGCCTTTCTTTGGATGGTAACTTCGGTAATCCCGCTTCTAGATCGCATGCTTTCGGATGGAAAGCAGAAGAGGCAGCAGAAGAGGCAAGGTCTAATGTTGCCGAATTAGTAAACTGCGATCCTAGAGAGATCGTTTGGACATCTGGAGCTACTGAATCTGATAATCTAGCAATTAAAGGTGCAGCCTTATTCAATAAATCAAAAGGAAATCACATCATCACTTCTAAAGTAGAACACAAGGCCGTACTAGATAGCTGTAGGCAGCTAGAAAGACAAGGTTTCGAGGTCACTTATTTAGACCCTGGCAGCAATGGGATAGTCAATGCTGATATGGTTAAAGAAGCAATAACTGAACAAACAACTCTCGTTTCCATAATGCATGTTAACAATGAGATTGGGGTCATAAATAATATAAAAGAGATAGGCGAGCTAACAAGAGAAAAAGGAATAATTTACCATGTAGATGCTGCTCAAAGTACCGGTAAGGTGGCTATTGACCTTTCAGACTTAGAGGTTGATTTGATGTCCTTCTCTGCTCATAAAACTTATGGTCCTAAAGGCATTGGAGCCATGTATGCAAGGAGAAAACCTAGAATAAGACTGGAAGCACAAATTCATGGTGGTGGCCATGAAAGAGGTATGAGGTCTGGTACATTAGCCACTCATCAAATAGTCGGAATGGGAGAGGCCTTCAAGATAGCCAAGGAAGACATGATCTCAGATAATCTCAGAATTAAACATCTTAGGGATAAATTTTGGAATGGTTTGAAAGATATGGAAGAAGTTTATCTCAATGGAGATGAGCAAGAAAGAGCAGCTGGGTTTCTCAATGTTAGTTTTAATTTTGTAGAGGGAGAGTCTTTGATCATGGCTCTTAAGGATATAGCAGTCTCCTCAGGTTCTGCTTGCACTTCAGCTAGCCTTGAGCCTTCTTATGTTTTGAGGGCGATAGGCCTCAAAGACGAATTGGCGCATAGTTCTATTCGTTTTGGGCTTGGCAGATTCACCACAGAAGAAGAAGTAGATTATACTGTAAACCTCGTGAGAGATTCAGTTGAGAAATTAAGGCTTTTATCTCCGCTTTGGGACATGTACAAAGATGGAGTAGATTTAGATTCAGTTGAATGGGTCGAGCACTAATTTTAAATAAAGGTTAAATTTATGGCATATAGTAAAAAGGTTATACAAAAATTCGAAGATACTCTTAGAGAGCCTGAGAAGCATAGTGTTGGAAGATGGGATCCCACAGATTCAGATATTGGAACCGGAATGGTAGGAGCACCCGCTTGCGGAGACGTGATGAGGTTACAGATAAAATGTGAAAAAAAAGATAATTCTCATATTATTAACGATGTAAAATTCAAAACTTACGGATGTGGTTCTGCAATAGCTTCTTCTAGCGAATTAGTGAATATGCTTAAAGGAAAGACCCTAGAAGAGGCAAAAGAGATAAAAAATAAAGATATAGCAGAAGCTCTAGAACTACCTTCAATAAAAATTCATTGTTCTGTCTTAGCTGAAGATAGTATCCATCAAGCTGTAGCAGACTATGAATCAAAACTGTGATCTATGGAAAATACTTCAATTAGTTCTCCAACGACTTTCAATCCGAATAGATTTGATTTAACTGATTCAGCTCTAGATCATTTCAAAAATAGCCTAAAAACTAGGCGTTCTGGAAGAGGCATAAGATTCGAAGTTTTAGAATCTTCAGGCTGTACTGGTTACACTTATTCTATGGACTTTGTAGACGAAGAAACTAAAGATGATCTAATTTTTGATTTTTCAGATTTGAAAGTTTTTATAGACCCAGCTTCATATAAATACTTGAAAGGTACTAAAGTTGATTTCACTATAGAAGGAGTAAATCAAGGTGTGAAGTTCCTTAACCCAAATGTTAAGGCTGTATGCGGATGTGGTGAGAGTTTCGAAGTAGATATTTAATATGCTTCTATTTGTAATTACAAATGGCAAAAATAAAAGTTTATCCTCATCCTGACATGTGTCCTGATGGAGCAGTTATCGAAGGAAAAGCCGGGGATACTATTTGTGAGGCTCTTCTAGACAATAAGATTTCAATTGAACATGCCTGCGAACTCTCTTGCGCCTGTACGACATGTCATGTTTTAGTTAAAAAAGGTTTTTTAGACCTTGAAGAAGCATCCGAGGCGGAAGAGGATATGTTAGATAAAGCTTGGGGCTTAGAGCCTGAATCAAGATTGAGCTGTCAAGTTGTGATAGGCGAAGATGATCTAGAAATAGAATTGCCCAGATATACTATTAATATGGTTTCTGAACAAAATTAATTATGTTGTGGACAGATGTAAATGAAATAGCCATTGATCTCTATGAGAATCATCCTGATACGGATCCAACATATATTCTCTTTACTGACTTAAGGGACATGGTCGTTGCTCTAGATAATTTCCAGGATGACCCTAACAAATCGAATGAAAAGATTTTAGAAACTATCCAGATGCTTTGGATTGAGGAAAGAGACTAAAGTCTATACTAATAATTTATAAATAAGGAAAAAAAATGATCAAAGGATCTGATCTGCTGATAGCATGTTTAGAAGAGGAAGGTGTCGAATATATTTTTGGCCTACCTGGAGAAGAAAACTTAGATTTTCTTCAAAGTTTATCTAAATCAAAAAAAATAAAACTTATCTTAACTCGTCATGAGCAAGCTGCAGGTTTTATGGCTGCGACTTATGGAAGGCTTACCGGAAAAGCAGGAGTTTGTTTATCTACTTTAGGCCCTGGGGCAACTAATCTGGTAACTGCAGCAGCTTATGCCCAACTCGGCGGCATGCCTATGGTCATGATCACCGGTCAAAAACCTATTAAAAGTTCAAAACAAGGTAAGTTTCAGATATTAGATATTGTTGATGTTATGGGTCCGATAACAAAGTCTAGCTATCAGATAGCTTCAGCTGAGATTATCCCTGCAAGGGTAAGAGAGGCATTTAGATTGGCTGAGGAAGAACGTCCAGGTGCAGTTCATATAGAACTGCCTGAGGACATTGCAGTGGAAGAAACAAAAGAGCAACCCATTGAAAGGAGTATTGCCAGAAGACCTATAGCAGATTTGAAAGCAATAACCAATGCGGTAGCGTTGATTGAAAAATCAAAGTCACCCATCTTAGTTCTAGGTGGTGGTGCTAATAGAAATCTCACTCGAAAAATGCTATTTGAATTTATAGACAAAACAAAAATTCCTTTTGTAACAACTCAGCTAGGCAAGGGAGTGGTAGATGAAAGGCATCTTTGCTTTTTAGGTTGTGCCGCTCTATCTTCTGGCGACTTTGTTCATGCAGCAATAGAAAAATCAGATTTAATTATTACAGTGGGTCACGACGATATTGAGAAACCACCTTTTTTTATGAAATCAGATGGCCCAAAAGTAATTCATATAAATCATACTTCTGCTGAAATCGACCCCGTTTATTTTCCGCAAGTGCAAATTGTTGGTGATATTTCTAATGCAATTTGGCAACTGAAAGAGAATCTTCGAGTTCAAGAACATTGGGACTTCAAAGATATGCTTGCCGCAAGATTTGCTCATCTAGAATATTCTAAAGAAATTAGAAGTGATGATAGATTTCCAATTTTCCCTCCTTACCTAGTGAGACAACTTAGGAATGTGCTGCCGAATGATGGAATTATAACGTTGGATAATGGAGTATATAAAATCTGGTTTGCAAGAGGATATCCTGCTCTTTTTCCCAATACAGTTCTTCTTGATAATGCCTTGGCTAGTATGGGAGCAGGACTACCTTCTGCTATGGCAGCAAAAATGCTTAATCCAGATAAAGTTGTAATTTCAATTTGTGGAGATGGTGGATTTATGATGAATAGCCAAGAACTAGAAACAGCTGTTCGAATGGGTTTAAACCTTATAGTTTTAATACTCAATGACTCTGGCTATGGAATGGTTAGATGGAAACAGGAAAATCAAGGCTTTGATGATTTTGGCCTCTCATTTGGTAATCCAGATTTTGTAAAATATGCAGAAAGCTATGGCGCTAAAGGTTATAGAGTTAATAGCTCTCAAGAATTCAAGGAAATTATTGAAAAATGCATGGCAGCTGATGGAGTGCATTTAATAGATTGTCCTGTAGATTATTCTGAAAATGATGAGATTCTGAATCACCGCATAAAAGAAATGAGCTCAAAGCTCTAATAATGAATAAAACACAAGTTTCCTCGAAAGTTTGTAGCTAGGATAATTCTTGTCTTCAAACAACTATAAATAAGATAGGTTTTCATCAAAAGTTTACGAACAATAAACACAATGAAGCATAATTTTTTTTGAATAATTTATAAGATATAATTTGTGAAGACAAAATGTCATTCAAATAGGAGTTAAAAATGAGTACAGCAGAGATACCAGCATCTAACGATTCATCAATTCAAGAGCTCATTGCAAAAGCAAGTGCTGCTCAAGCAACATACGAATCCTTTAAGCAGGAACAAGTCGACGCAATCGTTCGCGATATTGGTAAATTTGTTTTTGATAATGCGGAGCAGCTAGCGAGAATGGCCGTAGATGAGACTGGCATGGGATCCTATGAAGACAAAATCCTAAAAAATAAGGGTAAGGCTCGTGTGATATGGAATAACCTTAAGGATAAGAAATCTCGAGGAGTTATTGGTGAGGATGTTGAAGCTAATCTCATGCTTGTTGCTAAACCAATGGGGGTTGTTGCTGCTGTCACCCCTTGTACTAATCCTATTGTAACTCCTATGTGTAATGGTATGTTCGCACTTAAAACTGGTAATGCAGTTATCTTTGCATCTCACCCAAAAGCACAAAAATGTACTGAGTATTTAGCTCAAGAATTTATGAAAATCGTCAAATCTCATGATGGTCCTGATGACCTTGTGCAGGTCGTTACCAAAGGTTCTGTTGAGAAGACTCAACAACTTATGCAATCAGCTGATGTAGTTGTAGCTACGGGTGGAGCGGCTATGGTCAAATCGGCCTATTCATCTGGTAAACCTTCCTATGGAGTAGGAGCAGGTAACGTGCCAGTGATTATAGATCGAAATATAGATCTAAAAGATGCAGTTGAGAAAATTGTTGATGGTGCATCGTTTGATCATGGAATTATCTGTTCCCATGAACAGTTTGTAATTGCTCCGGAGGAGGACTACGACAAAACGGTAAAGTTATTTACTGATACAGGTAAGGTCTGGTTTACAGATGATCAAGAACAGATCAAGCAGTTACGTGGAGTCGTTTTTAACGACGGACATTTAAATAAAGATGTTGTGGGTAGATCTGCAAGTGAAGTTGGTAAGATGGCTGGAATTGATGTCCCGGAGACTTCCAGGCTAATCCTATTGCCAGCTGACGGATCTGGAATTGAGGATGTTCTAGCAAAAGAAAAACTCTGTCCAGTTATTGCAATTGTGCCATATTCAACTTTTGATGATGCTGTTTCTATGGCCAAAGCTAATCTTCTTGTCGAAGGAGCAGGACATTCAGCAGCCTTACATTCGAATAGTGACGATCATATTCAAAAAGCTGGCCTTGAATTACCAATTAGTCGACTTGTTATTAATCAAGCAAGCTCGCTCACAGCAGGTGGTTCATTGACTAACGGTTTTGCTCCTACAACCACCCTTGGGTGTGGTTCTTGGGGTGGTAATTCTATTTCAGAGAATCTTGATTACAAGCATCTGATGAACGTATCGCGCATCGGTAAAGTTATTACTGATAAGATAGTGCCTACTGATGAGGAAATTTGGTCATAAAGTGTATTTATAAAATTTATACTATCTTTCATATCCTCTTTTATGACATCAATATTCTGTTAGCCCCCTTTTTTTTACTTGAAAAACCTATTGTTGAGTATAATGCGCGACTTTATTATTAATCAAAAATTATGACAGTAGAAAATACACTATCAATTATTAAACCTGATGCATTTAGAAAAGGTCATGTAGAAGAGATTTGCAAAAGACTAGAGGCTAAAGGATTAACCATAAAAGAGAAGAAAGAAATGCATTTATCAGATGAAGAAGCTGAGGGTTTCTATATCGAGCATAAAGAAAGACCTTTCTTTCCTGCGCTTATCGAATTCATGACCTCTGGTCCTATACAGGTACAGATTCTAGAGGGAGAAAATGCAATTTTGAATTATAGAGAAGTCATGGGTAGCACAAATCCTCAAGAAGCAGCTCCTGGAACCTTAAGAGCTGACTTTGCGGAATCAATAGACGCAAATGCGGTGCACGGTTCTGATTCTGCTGAATCTGCTAAAAGAGAAATAGAATATTTCTTTGGATAAAATGAATTTTAGAAGTGACTGATCTTGAACTATCTTCTGTAGGAAAGACCTTATCCTCAGCTAGAAAGAAAAAAAGGTTACGTTACAAAAAAATATCTTCAGAACTTAATATAGAAGAGTCATATCTGATTGCCCTCGAAGAGGAGAGATTCAGTTTCATTCCTGGCGGAGAACCATATATAAAAGGCTACCTAAGGTCTTATGCAAAAAAATTAGATCTGAATCCAGATTCTATAATTGTAGATTACTTAAATAGTATTAATAAGGTTCCCAAAATCTCAAGAGAGCCTGAAAATATAAATAGTGCTATTTCAATTTCTTTATACCTGAAGCATCCCTTAGTACTAGGTATTCTATCTTTAATATTTATTTTATTTTCCTTAGTTTTTTTTCAAGCGGATCAAGAGATTAAGATTATAGATACTCCAGACCTAGCAAAACAAGTAAAGCCAAATGAAGTATTTAGAATTTTGGAGACCCAGACTGAATTAAAACAAACGATTAGTGCAGATACTTTATCGGCTCAGAAATCTCCTACAGAAATTTTTGAAGATATAACTCAGTTAGATGCAGAACAAAAACAAATTTCTGACAATAATGTCGTCACCATAAGAGTTTATGAAGAATGTTGGCTTGAAGTTTTCTCAGAAAAGAAAAGACTGCTATATAAGTTATCGCAAAGAGGAGAGGAGTATATTTTTAATGAAAAGAGCTTAAAAATCATAACCGGAAATTTTAAGAATGTTCAGGTTTCATTTAATGATAAAATAATTGATCTTAAGGAGTATGCTAATACAAACAGTGTAAGTTGTGTTGTCTTACCTCTTGGAGAGTGCAGTGAATTCAGATCAACAAATAATTAGAAAGAAAACTAGAAAAATATTTATTGGAGATGTTCCGGTGGGTGGGGATGCTCCTATTTCTATTCAAAGTATGACTAATACTTTGACATCCGATGTAAAATCTACGGTCTTTCAAATCAATCAGTTAGCAGACGCTGGCGCAGACATCGTTAGAGTTTCTGTCCCAGATCAGGAGGCAGCAGATGCCTTTAAGCTTATAAAACAAGAGTCAACTATACCTTTAGTAGCAGACATTCATTTTGATTACATGATGGCACTTGAAGCAATTAAGGGAGGAGCAGACTGTATAAGAATTAATCCAGGAAATATAGGTAAAGAAGCAAAGGTTAAAGAAGTTATCTCAGCTGCTAAGGATACTAATACGCCTATAAGAGTTGGAGTGAATGCTGGGTCTTTAGAAAGAAAGTTACAGATTAAATATGGAGAGCCAAATTCTGATGCTTTAGTTGAATCTGCTCTTACACACATCAATATTCTTAAAAGGCTAAACTTTGAAGATTTTAAATTAAGCATTAAAGCTTCTGATGTACAGTTGGCAGTAGAGAGTTATAGAAAAATTTCAAAGCTTATCGATCAACCGCTTCATTTAGGAATTACAGAAGCAGGTGGATTCCGATCAGGCACAGTTAAATCTGCTGTGGGTCTGGGCTCACTTTTGATGGAAGGTATTGGGGATACTTTAAGGATTTCTCTTGCCTCTGATCCTGTAGATGAGGTTAAGGTAGGATGGGATATTCTAAGAAGTTTAAAAATAAGAGCGCGAGGAATAAATTTTATTGCTTGTCCGAGCTGCTCTCGAATGAATTTTGATGTTATTGGCACTATGAATCAATTAGAGTCTAGACTCGAAGATATAAAAGAAGATATAAATGTAGCTGTAATTGGATGCTACGTAAATGGACCCGGGGAATCCAAACATACCGATATAGGGGTAACTGGAGGATCTCCTCGAAATTTAATTTATATAGATGGTAAGCCAGATCATAAAGTAGAAAGTTCAGAGTTGGCTGATCACTTAGAGGAATTGATTAGAGAAAAAGTTAAAGCAAAATCAGAGATCGAAGAAAATTTAATTATTAAAAACTAATGTCCAAAGTACAGACCTTAAGAGGTATGAATGATATCAGTCCTGAAGAAACTAAGGGCTGGTCTTATGTAGAGAATATCTTGAAGTCAGTTTTTGAATCGTATGGTTATGATGAAATAAGATTCCCGATTGTTGAAAAAACAGAACTTTATACAAGATCAAATGAAGCTGCAGATATCGTTACTAAGGAAATGTACACTTTTGAGGATAAAGGTGGAGAAAGTATCTCTTTAAGACCTGAAGGAACAGCGGGCTGTGTCAGGGCAGCTATAGAGAATGACCTTTTGAGAATTGATAAACCACGTTTGTGGTATTCGGGTCCAATGTTTAGATACGAGAGGCCTCAGAAGGGTAGATCAAGACAGTTTCATCAGTTCAGTGCAGAAGTATTTGGACTTAATTCTCCAGAAATCGATGCTGAACTTATCTTCATGTCTTCAAGGTTGTGGAAAAGATTAGGGATTCTTGAAGATCTTAGGTTGGAAATTAATAATTTGGGAAATGAGAAAACAAGAAATTTATACTCTGAAAGTTTAGTAAATTTTTTAAAAGAAAAAAATGAAGAATTGGATGAAGACACGCGAAGAAAAATGGTTGAAAATCCTCTTCGCATTTTGGACTCCAAGTCTTCAGTTATTCAGGACGTATTAAAGAAAGCGCCAAAGATAGAAGATTTTATAGACGAATCTTCAAAGAATTATCAAACAAAACTCCTCGAATTACTCAAAAAAGCTGGCATTAAATATACCGTTAACCCTCAATTAGTTAGAGGGCTAGATTACTATAATCAGACTGTATTCGAGTGGAAAACAGATCTCCTTGGGTCGCAAGACACTGTCTTAGGCGGGGGAAGATATGACAATCTTGTTGAAGAGTTAGGAGGTAAACCTTGTCCAGCGATAGGTTTTTCCATTGGCATAGAAAGATTAATATTGCTATTAAGTGAACAAGAAAAACTTAAAAGAAAGAACATTTTAGATATTTACTTTATCTGCTTTACCGAAAGCGCCACTCAGAAGGCTATAATATACTCTGAAAATCTTAAGGAAGAATATTCTGATCTAAATATAAAAGTAAACCTAGGTCTTGAAAGTGCATCCTCTCAGTTCAAAAAGGCTGATAAGTCAGGTGCTAAGATGGCTTTGATATTAGGTGAAGAAGAATTAGAAGAAAACAAAATTTCTTTTAAAGACTTAAGAGCAAAATCTGATCAGGAAATTTTAACCTTCCAGGATTTATTATCGAAATTGAAACAAATTTATTAAAATATTATGGCAAACTTTTTTTCAGCTTCACAAGAAGAGCAACAAGAAATACTCCTAACCTTTTGGGATAAGTTTAAGTATCTAATTATCATAGGTCTTATTGCAATTATTCTATTTATTTCAGGTAGAGATTATTTTGTTTCATCAACAAATGAGGAAGACTTGTTAAAGGCTACTTTGTATCAGACTTATTTAGAATC
Organism: uncultured SAR86 cluster bacterium; assembly: GCA_938075195.1. Classification (GTDB taxonomy): domain Bacteria; phylum Pseudomonadota; class Gammaproteobacteria; order Magnimaribacterales; family Magnimaribacteraceae; genus Magnimaribacter. The sequence goes on along the minus strand of CALJGK010000060.1, from coordinate 23,385 downwards.
TGATGGACAGAATGATGGAAAAATACTTCTAGAGTCATATCCGGACTCGATTTACTCAGATTTTGTAAGACTTAATGAAGCTAAAAAAAGTTTTTTAAACGGCAATAATGAAGAAGCGATATCTCTCCTTCAGCTAGTCATGACTAATAATGATACTAATGAATTTAATCCTATCTTCGCTTCTGCTCAAACACGGTTAGCTAAGATTTATTTAGAGGCTAAAAATTATACTTCTGCGATAGCAACCCTCGATAACAACCAAGAACTGACCTCAACGATGCTCGAGTTAAAGGGAGATGCTGAAAATGGTTTGGGTGAATATCAATCTGCCAGAACAAGCTATATGCTCGCCTTACAAAATAGCACTAATCAAGCTTCAAGAGCATTAATTAATATGAAAATATCAGACTTGGAAGGTGAAAACCTTGAATGAACTAAGCAAAATCTTTATTTCATTATCTATACTTGTTCTCTCAAGTTGTTCCTCCTTAAGTAGTTTAAAATTTTGGGGTGATGATGAAGAGGAAGAAGGCCCTGCAGACCTTTATTCTATTCAAGACAACCGAATACTTGAAAGAGAATGGTCGGTCTCCAATGGAAATGAGATTTCTTATGGTCGTCTTATACCTTCAGTATACGAAGGAAAGGTTTTTTATATAAATTCTTCTGGTTATATCTCCGCTGTAGACTTTGATTCTGGAAAATTACTTTGGTCTAAAGATACTCAAGATGTAGTTTCTACAGGATTGGACGTAAATTTTAAGACCATAAGTTACGGAACATTGGATGGGTATCTCGTTGCGTTAGATTTTAAGGATGGTAGTGAACTTTGGCGATCTCCAACCTCTAGTGAAAGTCTTTCTCCTCCTGCAAACTCAGGAAGCCATTTGGTTGTACAAACTGTTGATGGAAGGGTGGCTGGTTATAATTTAAAAAATGGAGATAGGGAATGGTTTCACCAGACAGTTCTTCCTAGTCTAACTCTTAGAGGGACAGCCAGGCCATTTATTGACCAAGGGTTTATTTTTACCGGTTTTGCAGGAGGAAAAATCGCAATGATTTATCCTGATTCTGGAGCAATAAGATTAGAACTTCCCTTAACATTAAATGAAGGTAAGTCTGAACTAGAGAGAATCATTGATGTTGATGGTATGCCTCTCATAACAAATAATCTTCTCATAGGGGCGTCTTACCAAGGAAATATTTCAGCTATTAATCTAAGAGATGGCAAGCCTGCCTGGCAAGAAGAAATTTCTACTGTCAAAGATTTAGTTTCTAATGGGAATAGAGTCATTGCAGTTGATGAAAAAGATCTTATTAAGGCTTTTGGAACTGCAACTGGAGCCAGGATTTGGGATCAAGATGATTTGAAGTTAAGGAAATTAACTTCTCCTGCTTCTGTAAGTAACTTAGTCGCTGTTGGTGATTATGAGGGTTATGTTCACCTCCTTAATGCTCAGTCTGGAAATTTTGAAGGAAGAGAAAAAGTTTCAAGAAATTCGATCACAGAGATAGTTTCTAAAGGGGACTATCTGTTAATCGTTGACTCAGCTGGCAGAGTTCAAAAGTTCTCTATTGAGTGAATGCTCATCAAGGTTTTAAATAATTATGTCAGTTGTAGCAATAGTAGGTCGCCCTAATGTCGGCAAATCAACAATATTTAATCTTCTCACCCGATCTAAATCAGCAATAGTTGCTGATTTTTCTGGTCTAACTAGGGATAGAAAGTACGGTAATCTGAAAGATACTGGTATGACCCTCATCGACACCGGAGGCATTAATGAAGAGTCAGATGACATGTCTTATGCGATAAAAGAACAAACAGATCTGGCCATTGAAGAATCAGATTTATTACTTTTTGTAGTCGATGCAATAGACGGATTATTACCCTTAGATAAAGAAATAGCTCAATCTCTTCGTAAGCAAAATAAAAAAATTACTTTACTAATAAATAAAGCAGATAATTTAAGCCTTGAAGAATCAGCAGCTGAGTTTAATACTTTGGGTTTCAAGGATATTATCCCCTTATCTGCCTCGCATAATAAAGGATTTGTTGAATTAAGAGAATTTCTTACCGACTACGATGACTTGGACGAGATGGAAGAATCTATTCATGAAGACACCTCTTTTAAAATTTCAATAATTGGTAGACCCAATGCAGGTAAATCAACCCTTATAAACGCTCTATTACGTGAAGAAAGGTTGGTTGTTTCATCTGATTCTGGAACAACTAGAGATTCAATTGATGTCCCTTTAACACTAGGAGGTAAGAGCATTACCCTTATTGATACAGCTGGAATGAGAAGAAAACGATCTATCAAAGAGGAAACTGAAAAATTCTCTGTATCTAAGTCTGTAGATTCTATAAAGAGGGCTGATTTAGTAATCCTACTCCTTGATGGATCAGAAAATATAGTCGATCAAGACATACATTTATTAGGTCTTACTCTGGCTATCGGAAGACCTATTTTGGTTGTTGCAAATAAAATTGATTTATTAACTAAGGCTGATAAAGAGGGCTTGGAAAGTAAAATAAATAGAAAATTAAAATTTGCCAGCTATATTAGCCTTCACTATATATCTGCAAAAGAAAAGAAAGGCCTCAAAAAGCTTATTAAATTAGCTGATCAGATCTATCAAGATTCGTTGAAGGAATTAGACACATCAATTCTAAATAAAATACTGAAATTAGCCCTATACAATCAACAACCTGCTATGGCAGGTAGGTTTAGACCCAAATTAAGGTACGCTCATTCAGGAGGAAAAAACCCTCCAAGAATAATCATCCATGGTAACAACTTAAGACATGTTCAAGATAGCTATACAAGATATCTTGAAAATTTTTATCGTAATGAACTTAAGTTAGGATCAACCCCTTTAGAAATTATTTATAAAGACCAATTAAATCCTTTTAGGAATAAACCCAATCAATTAAACGAAAGACAAATAAAGAAAAGAAAAAGAATGATCAAAAGAAGAAAAAAATAAACTATGATTAAATTTATTTTAACTTTTCTGTTAATCTGTTCCTCTTTATCGCACTTCAGTGAAACCAAGATTGAAAGCTTGAAACATATAAAGCCCTCTCCTAAAAAAATATCTACAATCTTTAAAGATCATGGGGTAGTGCGCGTGGATGATTATTACTGGATGCGAGATGATACGAGAAAAAATAAAGAAATTTTAGATCACCTGAATTCAGAGAATGATTACCTGGAAAGTTGGTTTCTTTCCGGTAAAGATCAAAGAAAAAAAATCTTTGAAGAGATAACTGATCGTATTCCAAAAAAAGAAGAATCAGTTCCTGTCCGCCTTAATAATTATGAGTATTTTCGAAGATATGAATCTGGAAATGAGCATGGTATTTATATCAGAAGGAAAGATAAGAATTCAGAAGAATCTGTACTTTTAGATGTAAACGTACTCGCAAAAGATAAAGATTTTTATCAGCTTGCTAATTGGAGTATATCGCCAAACGAAAATTTAATGGCATATGCCGAAGATACTAATGGCAGAAGGCAATACAAAATCAGATTCAAAGACCTTGGTAATAATATTACCGAAAATCTATCATTGGAAAATACTTCTGGCGATATGGCTTGGTCTGCTGATGGTAAATATCTTTTTTATGTTCTCAGAGATAAAGAAACACTACTTCCTTATAAAATTTATAGACATGAAATAGGAACAACTCAGAAAGAAGATGTCGTTATTTACGAAGAAAAGGATTCAACCTTTCATCTTTCTATTGGTAATACTAGATCTATGGACTATGTGGAAATAAATATTTCTTCTACTACAAGCTCCGAAGTGCGCTTGATTCGTTCTAAAAACCCTAAAGAGAAACCTAAAATATTCCTAGCACGAGAAAAAGATCATCTCTATTCTGTTGATCATGACCCGGCAGATGATAGATTCGTGGTTGAGTCTAACTGGAATGCAATTAATTTCAGATTATTTGAATCAGAAATTAAGAACTCAAAGAATAAAAATAAATGGAAAGAGATAATCCCTCATAGAAAAGACATCCTTCTTCAGTCAGTTATTCCATTTCCTGAACATCTAGTTGTCATGGAAAGAGAGAATGGATTAAGGAATATCAGAATTATTGAAAAGAAATCTAACATTAGTAAAAAGATTTCATTTGATGACCCTTCATATACTGCTTATCTTGCATCTAATCCTGAGTATCAAGTAGATAAATTATATTTTGGCTACTCAAGTATGAGAAAGCCTGATAGTCTTTTTTCAGTCAAACTTTCAAGTGGACGCAAAAGGCTACTTAAAGAAGCTGAAGTGAAGGGTAAGTTTTCAAGTAGTGACTATAAAGTAGATAGAAAATTTATAGAGGCAAGAGACGGAACGATGGTGCCTGTATCGCTTGTTTATAAGAAATCTAAATTTAAAAAAAATAAAAACCCCCTTTTTCTCTACGGTTATGGGTCTTACGGTATTTCTATAGATGCTGGGTTTAGTTTTTCTAGGCTATCTCTTTTAGATAGAGGATTTGTTTTCGCCATTGCTCATGTAAGGGGAGGACAGGAGATGGGCAGATCTTGGTACGAAGATGGAAAGATATTCAATAAATTAAATACTTTTTATGATTTTATTGATGTAACTAAAGGACTTATAGATCAAGGATATGGAGATAAAAAAAGGATTTATGCAGGAGGAGGTAGTGCAGGAGGTTTACTAATGGGCGCTATTCTTAACATGGAACCTAAGCTTTATAATGGCATAATTTCTAATGTACCCTTTGTCGATGTTGTGACTACAATGTCAGACCCTTCCATTCCTCTGACAACTGGAGAATATAGCGAGTGGGGAAATCCAGAAAATAAAAAAGAATTTGAGTACATCATGCGTTACTCACCTTATGACAATATTGACGAATATGATTATCCGAGCATATTGGTTACTGCCGGATTGTGGGATTCTCAGGTTCAGTATTATGAGCCTGCTAAGTACGTTGCTAAGCTTAGAGAGTTTAATCAAAGTAAAAATCCAATTTTAATGAAGATGAATATGAGTGCAGGGCATAGTGGAGTGAGTGGAAGATTTGAAAGCCTTAAAGAGGTGGCTATGGAATATGCTTTCTTGTTGAGAGTTGATTCTAATTAATGGCAAAAACGATTCAGGATACTCAGGAAGATAATTCAAAAATTTTATCCGCTCTTATGCTGATAATATTATTTGTCAGCATGGGACAGTCTGTCTATTGGCAAACAATGCCAATTATAGGTAGAGAGTTTAATTTCTCTGAAATCGAAATTAATACTTTAGTTTCAATTTCGGCAGCTATGTTTATTGTCTTCACACCTTTTTGGGGTAAATTGAGCGACAGGATTGGAAGAAAATCTGTTCTTTTAATTGGCCTTACTGGTTATGTTCTATCCAATATAATCTTTCTTTATTCCGCCTCTTTGGGATTAATGGGTACTGTTACTGGGTTTTCTTTATTGTTTATTTTATTGCTTTCTAGGGTTATCAACTCTGCAATAGGTGCAGCTTCTAGGCCTGCCTCGGGAGCGTATGTCGCTGATGTCACTTCAGCAGAAGAAAGATCTTCTGGAATGGGTAAGTTTGGAGCAGCTAATAATATTGGGACTATTCTAGGCCCAGTCTTAGTTGGATCTTTGGTGGGCATTAATGTTCTTAATGTTGATATTTCTGGGTTTGGGCTATTAACTCCATTGATAGTTATGTCTGTTCTAATGGCATCAGCTGCTTGCGTTGTCTATGTCTATCTTCCAAACAAGACTGTAGAACTTCCTAATGAAGATGCTACTTCCGGTATTGTCTTCGATACTGATTTGAAGACTTTATTGGCTATTGGAACAATACTTTTTACAGCTTTCGCGATAGTCCAATCTGTTACAGCTTACTATGTACAAGATCGATTCCAGTATTCTCTTGATGAAACAGCAAAGACTACAGCTTTACTGTTAGGCACCATGGCGCTTATGGCAATTATTTCTCAATTAACGATAGTACAGAGATACAAAGGAAGTCCTTTAAATTTAATTAAATTTTCAGTCCCCTTTTTTATATTAAGCTCTATTTTTATAATCATATCTCCAAATTTTCTATTTCTTTATTTTGGCATGGCATTCATGGGTCTTGGAATGGGTCTGGCATCTCCAGGATATACTTCTGCTGCTTCATTAAATGCTAGTAAGGATAATCAAGGTGCTGCTGTAGGAATAGCAATGGTAGCTCCAGGTATTGGCTTCGCTCTAGGACCATTTTTGAGCGGTTTTCTATATACCTACTCAATGAACCTTCCATTTATTTTCATCTTACCTTTATTCATTGTTTTGATTTTCTTAATAAAAAAATTAGAAAAAATAAATTAAGTAAAAGAATATGGTATTTGAGGCTTCAAATAATTATAATACCCGAGCTTTTACGCGCCCAGAAAGCAAACTCTTAAATTGACAAGTGATTGAAAAAGACAACCGACCAGTAAATTTAAATTTACTAACGATAAGCCTTCCTATTATTGGAGTAACTTCCATTCTTCATAGGATTTCAGGCTTAGCTGTTTTTTTTAGCTTCCCGCTAATTGTTTGGGTTTTTAGCATCTCTCTTAAATCTGAAAATAGTTTTTCAATGCTCTCAGGTTTATTTCAAAGTTCATTTCTTTTTAAAGCAATTACATTCTTAATTCTTGTAGGGTTCAGCTATCATTTACTTGCAGGTTTTAAAAAGTTAATTAGTGATGCATTTGGAGTGGGAGAAACACTAGAATCTGGAAGAGTTCTTTCTTGGTTAGTAATCGGTTCAACTTGTTTAATGGCTCTTTTCTATCTTATATACCTATTTTAAATATGTTTTCAAAATTAGGACATGGATCAAAAGAATTTTTAGTGATAAGAATATGTGCTGTGCTAATCCTTTTTTATACGCTTTATCTTGCAGGCTTTGTTGTGTTTGCAGAAGAAGTAAACTTTAATCGATGGTCAGCTTTTTTTGAGAATCCCGTCAATAAAATTCTTACATCGCTTTTCTTTTTGGCTTTCTCAGTTCATACATGGTTAGGAACATGGGCTGTAGCAAGCGATTACCTTACACCTAGAATATTTGGAAGTATGGGAAAGGCTTTGTTTATAGGTTTTAGAGCTCTTGTTGCTGTCATCATCGCCCTTGTTTTAACATGGGCAATAATAATCATTTGGTAAAAATATGTTAGTTAACGAAATTATTAATGCTAGAGACCTCCCTGTTATGGAATTTGATGGAATTATCGTTGGTGGAGGTGGTGCCGGTATGAGAGCTTCGCTTCAGCTTGCTGAATCAGGTTTGAACACAGCCGTAATATCAAAGGTCTTTCCTACGCGCTCACATACGGTTTCTGCTCAGGGAGGTATTACCTGTGCCATACAAAGCGATGACCCAGATGACGACTGGAGATGGCATATGTTCGATACTGTTAAAGGTTCTGACTATATCGGCGATCAAGAGGCTATTGAGTATATGTGTAGCGAAGGTCCAAAAGCGGTCTTCGAACTTGAGCATATGGGTCTGCCATTTTCTAGAACAGAGGAAGGAAGAATTTATCAAAGACCATTTGGAGGGCAATCGAAAGACTATGGAAAGGGCGGTCAGGCAACCAGGACATGTGCTGCCGCAGATAGAACTGGACATAGCCTTTTACATACTCTTTATCAGGCCAACCTTAAGGCTGGAACAAATTTTCTAAACGAGTGGTTTGCAGTAGATTTAGTTCTTAACACAGACGATGCCGTAGTCGGAGTCATCGCCTTTAAAATCGAGACCGGAGAAATTTATTACATAAAATCGAAAGCTACCGTATTAGCTACTGGTGGTGCGGGAAGAATATATTCTTCAACTACTAATGCACTTATTAATTCAGGCGATGGTATAGGAATGGCCTTAAGGGCAGGTATGCCGGTCCAAGATATAGAAATGTGGCAGTTTCACCCCACAGGTATCCATGGGGCTGGAACTTTGGTAACAGAAGGTTGCAGAGGAGAAGGAGGATATCTACTAAATAAAGATGGTGAAAGATTTATGGAAAGATATGCGCCAAATGCAAAGGATTTGGCCAGTAGAGATGTTGTAGCAAGATCTATGGCATTGGAGATCTTAGAGGGAAGAGGATGCGGACCAAATGCAGACCATATTTTTTTAAGACTGGATCACCTCGGTCCAGAAGTAGTCCATAAAAGACTTCCAGGAATTACAGAACTATCAAAAACATTTGCAGGCGTAGACCCAGCTGTCCAGCCTATTCCGGTAGTACCAACCTGTCATTATATGATGGGAGGAATACCAACAAATATAAATGGACAAGTGATTTCAGTAGACAATGGAGAAGATAAAGTTGTCGAGGGTTTATTTGCGGCCGGAGAAGTGGCTTGTGTTTCAGTTCATGGAGGAAATAGACTTGGTGGAAATTCTCTATTAGATCTAGTTGTCTTTGGAAGAGCTGCAGGGCTTTTTATTGAAGAATCAATGAAGCAAGGCGTGGACATGAAGAATGCTTCTTATGATGATATCGATAAAGCCTTAACAAGGCTTAATAAATTAAATGCTTCAACCGAAGGCGAGCAAGTAGCTGTTCTGAAGAATAAAATGCAACAGAATATGCAAAATAACTTTGGCGTTTTTAGAAGAGGCGACCTCATGGAGAAAGGAATAGAAGAACTTGCTCAAACAAGAGGTGAGGTTGATAGTATGTTCTTGAAAGATAAATCTGCAACTTTCAATACTGCAAGAATTGAAGCCCTAGAAATGCAAAACCTCTTTGAAGTTGCTGAAGCTACAGCCATTACAGCTAATGAGAGAAAAGAGAGTCGTGGAGCTCATGCTAGAGATGATCACCCTGAAAGAGACGATGACAATTGGCTAAAACACTCCATCTATTATTCTGAGACTAAAGAAGTGAGTAAAAGAGACGTAAATTATAGACCCAAAACCGTTCAAGCTTTTCAACCGATGGTCAGGAGTTATTAATGAGTGCAGCCGCTATACCTGTTGAACAGATCAAAACTATAACGATGAGTATTTATCGTTTTGATCCAACTTTAGACAAAAAGCCTTATATGCAAGATTTGGTTATCGCAATACCTACTGATAAGGATATTATGGTCCTTGATGCACTGCACCTTGCTAAAGAACAAGAACCTTCATTGTCTTATAGAAGATCTTGCAGGGAAGGAGTTTGTGGATCTGACGGAATGAATATTAATGGTAAAAATGGTTTGGCATGTGTCACTCCTTTATCTGAAGTCCTAAAAAGAGGTAAGATCACATTGCGTCCTATGCCTGGCTTGCCGGTTGTACGAGACTTAATTGTAGACATGAAGCAGTTTTTTGATCAACTAGAAAAAGTGAAGCCATATTTGATTACTAAGAGTGATAATCCGGATATAGAGAGGATGCAAACTCCCGAGGACAGAGAAGAGCTTGATGGCCTGTATGAGTGTATTCTTTGCGGTTGTTGTTCAACATCATGCCCATCTTTTTGGTGGAATCCTGATAAATTTTTAGGACCTGCTGCTTTATTGCAGTCTTGGAGATTTATTGCCGATACCAGGGATGAAGCAACAGAAGAAAGACTTGATGACTTAGAAGATGCATTCAGCTTATATAGGTGCCACGGCATAATGAACTGCGTGTCTGTCTGTCCGAAAGGATTAAATCCTACAGAGGCTATCTCGAATATTAGAAATAAACTTTTAACTAGAGAAAAGAATTAAGAAATACTTTCTTTATAATTTTCTTACTCCTCAGTTCTCCATTTATCCACTACAATACTTGCGGAGAAAAAACGCAATTTAATTAGTTAATTGCAACAAATTGTATTTTAGGGAGAAAAAATGAATTTGCATGAATATCAAGCTAAACAACTTTTTAGAGAATATGGAATAGCTGTATCTGATGGAATAGCTGTATCTTCTCCAGACGAAGCTGAAAAAATCGCACTCTCTTTGAATATTGATAAATGGGTCGTTAAAGCTCAGGTACACGCTGGTGGCAGAGGTAAGGCTGGAGGTGTCGAGGTTGTAGACAATATAGAAAAAGTTAGGTCTTTTGCAGAAAGATGGCTTGGACAAAATCTAGTTACTTTCCAGACGGATGAAAAAGGCCAACCTGTAAATGAAATACTTATTGAAACATGTACAGATATTGATAAGGAACTTTATTTAGGGGCTGTTATAGATAGAGCATCTCAGAGACTAGTTGTGATGGCATCGACTGAAGGAGGAGTGAATATCGAGGAGGTTGCTGAAGAGACACCGGAAAAAATCTATAAAGCTGAAATTGATCCCATTGCAGGGCCTAATGAAAATCAAGCAAATGATTTAGCAAAGAATTTAGAGTTGGATGATATCCAATCCATACAATTTCGTAAGATATTTGATGGCTTAGTTAAATTATTCATAGAAAAGGATTTATCATTAGTGGAAGTTAATCCTTTGGTGATAACTAAATCTGGAGATCTAATCTGTTTAGATGCAAAAATAAATGTTGATTCCAATGCTTTGTATAGGCAACAAGAAATTGAGACACTAAGAGATCCATCACAAGAAGATCCTAGAGAGGCAAGAGCTGCGGAATGGGATCTTAGCTATGTCGCATTAGATGGAAATATCGGGTGCATGGTAAACGGAGCAGGGCTAGCGATGGGTACTATGGATATTATTAAGTTGCATGGTGGAGAACCAGCAAACTTTTTGGATGTTGGAGGTACTGCAGACTCAAAAAGAGTAGCGGAAGCTTTTAAAATTATTCTTTCTGACGAGAGTGTGAATGCGGTCCTGATTAATATCTTTGGTGGCATAGTGAGATGTGATGTGATTGCAGATGGAATAGTGGAAGCATTAACTGAGATGGGAGTTTCAGTGCCTGTAGTAGTTAGACTCGAGGGTAACAGTGCTCAAAAAGGTCTTGAGATACTAGATGCATCGGCTTTGAATATTATTTCTGCTTCAAACCTAGAAGAAGCAGCTCGTTTAGCAGTTCAGGCTTCAAAAGGAGAAATTTAGTGAGTATATTAATTGATAAAGATACTAAGGTAATTTGCCAGGGATTTACAGGTGGGCAAGCTACTCAACATTGTATTCAATGTATTGATTATGGAACTCAATTGGTTGGAGGCGTGACTCCTGGAAAGGGCGGTCAAACTCATTTAGATCTTCCTGTTTTCAATACAGTCAAAGAAGCAGTTGATCAAACTAAAGCTACTGCAAGTATAATTTTTGTACCGGCAAGATTTTGTAAAGCTTCAATTCTTGAAGCTGCTGAAGCCGGCGTCTCTTTAATTATTTGTATCACTGAAGGTATTCCAACAATTGATATGCTAGAAGTTAAATTAATTTGTGACAATCTTGGTATCAGGCTCATTGGACCAAATTGCCCTGGTATTATTACGCCAGGTGAGGCGAAGATGGGAATTATGCCGGCAGATATTCATCTTCCAGGAAAAGTGGGCATTATTTCCAGATCAGGGACTCTCACTTACGAAGCTGTAAAACAAACAACGGACCTTGGTTTTGGTCAAACAAGCTGTATAGGCATTGGTGGAGATCCAATACCTGGAACAAGTTTTATTGATGTTCTTGATTTATTTGAAAAGGACAATTCAACAGAAGCGATTGTGATGGTGGGTGAGATTGGAGGAACTGCTGAAGAGTCAGCCGCTGAGTTTATCAAGTCTAATGTTACTAAACCGGTAGTTTCATATATAGCAGGAGTTACGGCTCCGTCTGGTAAGCGTATGGGTCATGCTGGAGCTATTATTGCTGGAGGCAAAGGAACTGCTGCAGATAAGTTTAAGGCTCTTGAACTTGCAGGTGTTCACACAGTTAAAAGTCCGGCAGATATTGGAAAGGGTATAGCGGAGATTACTGGATGGTAGAAGAATTTTTACATTTAAAAATTGAAGACCATGAACACTATACGATCTGTTATTTGTCTAATCCCCCTTCACATACTTTAACCGCATCAGGTCTTTCTGAAATTCATCAATTTTTAGATGAAGTTGAGAAAAAAAAGGATTTAAGGGTCTTGGTCTTTACTGGAGCAGGAAAGGATGTATTCATAAAACATTATGAGGTTGGTGAGCTAGCTGACACTGCAGAAAAGAATTTACAAGAAGTTGATAAGCAAGAGAGTCCAGAAGAACTTCATGCTTTCCATAGAATGCTTTTAAGGATTCGAGATCTTGATTCAATAGTGGTTGCAGGAATAAATGGTAATACGGCTGGTGGGGGGTGTGAGTTTTCTTTAGGGTGTGATTTGAGAGTTATGTCTGATGGGCCTTATCAGATTGGTTTACCTGAGACTTCAATCGGAATTCTTCCTGGAGGAGGAGGTACACAGAGATTATCAAGGCTAATTGGCTCTTCGAGAGCTTTAGATTTAATATTACATGCGAAATTACTTAGTCCTAAAGCAGCTTATGACTTAGGAATTATCAATAAGCTTCTATCTCCAGAAAACTTTATGGAAGATTTGAAGCTTTATTGCCAAGATTTGGCAAATCGATCACCAATCGCCTTAACTCAAGTCAAAAAGATAATACATCAGGGCTTAGATGTGACGCTGGAAGAAGGTCTCATGCTCGAACAAAAAGCTTTTAATGTGACTATGAACTCTAAAGACGCAGCTAAAGCCATGAGATCCTTATTAAATACAGACGAAAATATCGAAGATGTAACTAAATTTAAATGGGAAGGGGAATAGTTATTCCTCAGCTACTTTGATGAGTTGCTTGCCAAAATTCTTACCATTTAAAACATCCCTTAGGCCTTGAGGAGCATTTTCAAATCCTTCAGTTATTGTCTCTTCATACTTTATTTTACCTTCAGAAATCCATTGAGATAATTCATTGGTGGCCTCTCTCCATTCTTTAAACCATTCTGTCACAACAAAAAATCTATGTTCCGGAACAGGATCTGCTGCACCAAAAATATGAAATGGAGTTTCCTCTTTACTCATATCTTCAGAATTGTAAGCTGAGATAAAACCACAAATTGGAACTCTAGAGCCAGGATTAAGGAGTTTTGCAACAGCCTTACTTACAGGCCCGCCAACATTTTCAAAATAGATATCGATACCATCCGGACAGGCTGCAGTGAGATCTTCTTCTATGTCACCTGCTTTATAATCAATGCATTCATCAAAACCCAGCACATCTTTAACATAAGTACATTTTTTCTCTCCCCCAGCGACCCCAACAACCTTACAGCCAAGAATTTTACCCATTTGGCCAACTACTGAGCCAACAGCCCCCGATGCTGCAGAAACAACAATTGTTTCACCTGACTTAGGTAAACCGACTCTTAAGAGCCCAAAATAAGCTGTCCTGCCCGGCATACCCACAGTTCCTAAGTAGGTCTGAAGTGGCACTATTGCAGGGTCAGCTTTAAAAAGAGCCGTGTCTTCATCGCTTGCAACAATATAAGTTTGCCAGCCTTTGTGCACGCATAGATAGTCACCTTTCATGAACTTATCAGATTCACTTTCTACGACAATGCCTACCGATTCTCCAGTCATTGGCTCTCCAAGCGCTGCAGGATCTGCATATGATGCTCCATCATTCATTCTTCCTCTCATATAAGGATCAATTGATAGATATAAAATTTTTATTAAAACTTCACCTTTTTTAAGAGCAGGTACCTCTACTTCATTTAACTTCCAGCATTCATCTCCAGGCATTCCCTTAGGTCTTTGATCTAGCAACCATTGTTTGTTGATATATGTCATTATTTTCTCCTTATCAAATTATATTCTTATCTTTTTTTTGAACAACAAAATAAAGACTTTCAACTGAAATTCTTTTCTCTATTAGCTTGTGTCCTAAAAATTCGCAAAATTTATCAACATCTCTTTCTGTGCTTTTATCTGTTGCTTTTAATTCTATTAAATCTCCATGAGAAGATTCTCTAATGGCCTTATGCAGAAGCATTATTGGTTCCGGGCAATTCAAGCCCTCTGCATCAACTTCAATTTTCATTTATAAACTGCGTAGATATTTTCCTTACTCTTCTGACCATTAGTACCGCTGCAACTGAAAGTCCTGTCGCCATGCCTGTCCACATTCCAACTGCACCCATTTGCTCAACAATTAAATCTGTAATTGATAAGATGATACCTAGAGGTAAACCAACACCCCAATAGGAAATAGCCATAATTTTCATAGGTCCAAATGTATCTTTATAACCCCTCATGCTTCCTATGCTTGCCATGGCCAAACCATCAGCCAATTGAAAAAATGCAGCAAAACTTAGTAGGACTACGGCTAATGCAATCACTTTTGGATTATCATTTAACAAGCTTGATAAGAATTCAGCGTTTATAACGATTATTAAGCTCATGAACAATGCACAAATCGTAGCCAATCTTAAGGAGAAATAGGAGCTATATTTTGCTCCTTTCATATTATTTGCACCAACATTGTTGCCAACTCTGACTGCTGCTGCATTACTTATAGAAAGAGGAACCATAAAGAACAGGCCCCCTAAAGTTAAAGCGATGCCATTAGCTGCAATTACTTCACTTCCAAAACGACCTAATACTATTCCAGCTCCGCTAAACATACTCAATTCGATAAAATTTCCTAGGCCTACAGGTATTCCACCTATGAGTATTTCTTTAAGGATTTTAAGATTAGGAAGTTCAAATTTTGAGAATAGTTCCGTACCAAATGCTGATTTATATTTTAAATAAACAATCAGTATCAAGAAAGATGACCAAGTTCCTATTACTGCAGAAAGTCCAGCACCTCTAGCTCCCATTTCCGGGAATCCAAAATTGCCATAAATAAACGTGTAGTTACCTACTATGGCTATCAGCAGCATCAAGATATTCAACAAGGTAATGGGCAATGGTCTGGTAGTTCCTTCACATAATGAACGTAAGGGCTGGCTTAGAAGAATAGCCGGGAGTGCAAAAACAAAATAACTCAAATATTCTTTAGAGTATTTTATGATTTCAGGATCCACTTTAGCGATAGTTAGAATGAAGGAAGCTTTTGATAAAATTAACATACCAATTAAAACGATTGGTATGGACAACCAAATGGCTTGCCTGGCCAATGGACCAATATCTTTAATATTCTTTGCTCCGTAAAGCTGAGCTATCATTGGTGTTACAAAAAAAAGAACACCGCCAATACCTATCATGACTGGAAACCATAAATTACCAGCAAGCATAATACCTGCCTGAACATCGGTAGAATAATTCCCGCTCTGTACAACAGAATTCACCTGAATCAACTGAAGAGCCAGTTGGGTCAAAAACATTGGGACAGCCAGCTTAAAAAAGCTAGATGCTTCAGAAGAAGCTCTAGCAGAAAAAAAACTCTTTTTTGAATCGAAGGGCTGTTCCATAGAGGGCGCGTATCTTATCATGTACCCTAGAGGCAAGATATCAGAAAAGATCACAGACCATATTGGCTAAAAAAACTCTTCGCAAGATACAATGATTTTTATGTTGAGAAGTATTTAGCTCCGCAGTTCGAATACTTTGGAAAAGGGCATAACATCATGGGTGCTAAGTACTTTGATATTTATGGAAGAAATATCTCAATAGCAGATCATCCCACCATGGTAGCTTCACCTGATAGTTATATACATCTAACAACGTGGAGTTTAGAGGATCATGAGGGTGAGATTTCAATAGGTAAATATTGTTTACTCACTCCCGGAGTCAGAATAGCTTCAGCATCAAAAATTACTATCGGAGATGGTTGTATGTTTGCAAACAGTGCTTATGTATCTGATGCAGATTGGCATGGTATTTATGATCGAGCCATTCCAGTAGGAAAAACATCTCCTATTATCCTTAAAGATAATGTTTGGATTGGAGACAGGGCAGTGGTTGGGAAGGGCGTGACTATCGGAAAAAATAGTATAGTTGCTGCTGGTGCAGTAGTTGTAAAAGATGTGCCAGATAATGTAGTGGTAGGAGGCAACCCGGCAAAAATAATTAAAGAGCTGGATGCTTCCAAGGAAGGCATCACAAGAATAAAACTCTTTGAAGATCCAGAAGGTCTTAAAGAACTATATGACCAAATCGATCAATACACATTAAAAAGTAATTCCTTTCTTAATTACTTAAGAAGCAAAATTTTGAGATCTAAAGAACACTAAATTTATTTATTGACATGTGTTTTAAAACACAATAAATTCTTCTCAAGCTTGGAGATTGTTGGGGAGCGTTCTCTGTTATTTAAATTCCGATGGTTATTCCATCGGTATAAAAGGAGAGGTCAAATGCGACTCAAAAAAGGGGCTTTACTGCCTGTTATTTTCTTATTTCTTTCTTTCAATATTCTATCTGATGGCCACGAACAACCAACAATTGTTCCTATGGAACACTTTGCATGCGTTTACAATCCAGGCAAGGACAGGGATGATGATCTAAGAGTTGTTAAAGAATGGAATAAATTTATCGATGACTCTGGCATTAATTACAGTAGTTATTTCTTAGATCCATATTACACAAACACTGACGAACAATATGACACCCACTGGATAGGTTTCTCCACTTCTTTTGAAGAAATGGGTAAGGCTCAAGAACTTATGCTTTCCGGAGAGGGTGCAAAAATTCAAGCCAAGTTTGACAAGGTTACTTCCTGTGCTGAGCATGATATTTGGGGTAGTTATACAGTAAGAGCTTCATCAAATGACGGAGGAGGAGTTTTAAACCTCTCAAGTTGTAAGTTAACTGAAGGTACAACAACAGAAGACTTAATGTCTGCAGATAAAAAGATGAATGCTTTTGCAGATCAAACTGGAAATACAGGCGGCATGTACAGATGGTTTCCTGGGCCTGGTGTGCAATTATCCTGGACATCTAAATATGATTTCTTGGCTGCAAACACCACTTCAAGTCTCTCACAGTGGGGTGCTAGTGCTGATGCCATGGTTAATGGTGGAGGAGCTGCAATGCAAGCTTCTATCTACGGTAGTCTAATGCAATGTGAAGATGCAAGGGTATTTTTAGCAACACAAGCAAGAAGTTCAAATAATTAAAATTAATAGGGAAAAATTATGAAACTAATAATAAAAACAACCAGCCTTTTCGTAGGGCTTTTACTTTCTTCTTCAATTTTTGCTTTGCAGGGATTGAACGTAATTACAATAACAACTGACGACCCCCAGGGTTATGTGAAATGGCTCACTGACACACAGCCAATATTTCAAAAGGCTCAAGGAGACAGAGTAATAGCTCAGGGTATATGTTCTCCTACAGCAGGTGGTAGTGAAGCAAATGAACATTATGTTTGGAGTTTTGCACCTTCTCAAGCCGCTATGTTTGGTGGAAACTCTATGTTTGAAGATAAAGATGTCCAAAGATCTCTTAAGAGGATAGCTTCAAAAAGAGAAGTGATCAGGAGAGATGCTTATTATGTTGCTAAAGGCGACTCTGTTGGAGATGCAGGTACAACAAATGCAAATTACAATCTAGTATCTAGAACTAATGATGTAAGTGGTTATATAAAAGCATTAACAAATATGGAAACTGCTGCTGCTAGAAATGGATTCGATGATATATCAGTTGCTCTATATGTATCTGTAGCCTCCGGTGATCGTGCAGGTACTGTAATGGCAAGTGTACAAGCTCCAAATGGAGACAGGCTGGGAGCCTTTTTCGACCAAAGAGAATCTTCTTGGATGACTGAATCCATGTCAACATTTGATGGAATCAGACAACCGGTAATAGATTTTATGATGCAATGCACAACTTTATCGGTAAATAATTAAGAAAAAAAAATGAAAAAATTATTAATAACTTTAATAGCAATATCAACTGCTTATATTTCTGCTGGGCAAATATGGACACAGTACGACTTCAAAGTTGATACACAAGAGTCTGCAGCAAAAATAGTCGCAGCTAGTGACGAGCTAATGGCTTCTGAATTTACTAAAAGCAACTTTAAAGGCTCTTCACATTTAGACGTTTATCTCGCCAATGGAAGTAATACTGCAACTCACTCTTTTGCACTTTTACAACCGAGTATGGCTGCCCATCAAGAATGGATGACTTCACTTCAGAATAGTCCTGAAGGTCAGAAGTTTTATGCTGTTTTAAATGCAAACTCCACACCTATTACTGAGAGGATAAATTCTTTTGTTCAATCGTACGGAACTGCTTCAAATGATCATGTTGTGTGGTTAATCCACCAATTGAATGTCAAGCCTTCAAAAGTTGCAGCCGTTATGAAAGCTTTTGAAAAAGTAGATAAAGATACGAAAGGGCAATTTCCAGGTCAATTTGGTTTATCTGCAGTAGCTTTTGGCCAAGAAGATGTTACTCACCTTTTAACAGTGGGTTATTCATCTATTGAGGAAATGGAGTCCTGGGAAGATCAATTAGCTTCCAATAAAGCCATAAACCAATTCTGGAAAAAAATGGATCAATTGTCTGAATGGAAAGGAAACGATCTTCTGATCAATGCAAGAGTTTATGATTCAGCCTTAACCATTCAAGAATTTCTAACAAACTAATAAAAAGGAAAATAATGAAAATAAAAATAATTTTACTATCTCTTATCTTTGCATTGACAAGCTTTTTGTCTGCTGACGATCATATTGAACTGGCGGCCATGGAAGGTTTGCAATGTAATTTTTCAGAAGGTAAGGATATGGATGATGTCATGAGAGTAATTTCTCAATGGAACGAATTTGGAGATGAAAATTTTGGTGCTCCTTATAATGCTTGGATCTTTACTCCCGTTTATAGATCAAATAGTGATTATGATTTTGATTTTATGTTTTTGGGTTTTACAAATACCTTTAAAGAAATGGGTAGGGTGCAGGACGATTTTCAAAATGGTGCTAGCAAGATTGCTGCTAGATGGAATTCAGTGACCGAATGTGCTGGCCAATCTATGAATCTTAATGTGGAGGTTAGAACTCCAAAGAATCCTTGGGAAGCTGATGGCATAGGATATGCTTCTATTTCATCGTGTTCCTTTAAAGAAGGAAAATCTATGTCTGATTTGGAAGGAAATAGCAAAACTTGGAATAAATACCTTGATAATAGTGGTTTTGAGGGTGGTATTTGGAGATGGTGGCCTGAAACTGGTTCTCCTACTTCTCTAACCTTAGATTATTGGATGGTTGCTAGTTTTGACTCAGTTGAACAGTATGGTCAAAGTAGAGATGCAAGATTTGCAGCTATGATGGCTGACACAAGACCAGAAGAAATTCATAACTGTGATACTCCAAGGCTATATAAATCTACTAATATTAGATTAGATCAACCGGAAAGCTAAAAACGATAAGACAAAAAAAACGGCTATTTAAGCCGTTTTTTTTTGTTATTTTGTTAGCATTACTGAAATGATACTTAGTAATATATTATTAGCTGCTCTTGTTCTTCTTGTTCCTTTAAATATTAATACCTCGATAAAGAATTTTGATTCAAATCATAGTTTAAATAATTACCTTCTTGATAATAACACTTCTAGTTTTCTAGTCTCAGAAAAAGGAGAAATAATAATTGATGAAGAGTTTAAAATTAAAAATAGTTTCAATCCAAAGAGCGTAACATTTACAAATTTACTACAACATGGTTTTGTTCAAAATAGAAGCCAGGAAGATGTGGCTTCTATTCAAAAAAGTTTTGTTTCAGTATTAATTGGCATAGCTCAACAAAAAGGGCTAATAGATATTAATAACCCTGTCTCTCTATATATTGGAAAATGGACTCAGCTTGAAGAGGAAAAAGAAAATCTAATTACTGTAAGGAATTTACTCACAATGACTTCCGGTCTAGATGCAAGTCTAAATTATTTATCTGATCCTGGATCGGAATGGTTTTACAACAGCAGGGCATATAGTTATTTGATCGATGTCCTAGAAAAGTCATCTGGAATTCAAGTTAATGATCTCTCATCAGAGTGGCTCTTTAAAGAATTGGAAATGCAAGAAACCTTTTGGAAGGAAAGAAGGAAAGGAGTTATGGGATTCCCTAAAGATTCTTCTAAATATGGACTGGTTACTACCGCAAAGGATCTTTTAAAGTTTGGAGAATTTATTCTAAATGGCGGGGAAGTCGGGACTAACCATATCATTTCGGATATAGATTATTTTGATGATTCTTTCTCTAAATCACAAGATTTGAATGAAGCTTACGGATATTTATGGTGGCTCAATAACACAACATCGTTTATGACATGGGACAAAGACCTTTCTTCTGGAAACCTATTACCCAAAGCACCTGAAGAAACTATCCTTGCTTTGGGGTGGGGGAACCGTATTTTGGCTATCATTCCAAGTGAGGAGATAGTTTTAGTAAGACTAGGCTCTTTTCCAAATGATCAACATTTTAACAATAACTTATGGGAATATATTCAAAAATAATATCAATAATTATCACAACATTATTTGTGGGTTATTTCAGTGCGCAAACCAATATTGTATGGAAAGAACACATCATAGATGACCCTCTGTTGGGACCTTCTGATTTATCAGGTAGTGATGGATTGGAAGTGGCTGATTTGGATAGAGATGGTTATTTAGATATTGTTTCTGTACATGAGTTGGATACAGAATATGGCGTCCCAAAGGGTTACGTAAGAATTGCATGGGGATCAGATGATCCTCTTACTTGGGAGCTTACAACTTTAGCCTCTGGTTCCGAAGTCCCTTCTGCTGAAGATGTAGATATCGCTGATGCTGATGGAGATGGGTGGTTGGATATAATAGTCGCATGCGAGTTGGCCCATCTGATTTATTTCAAAAATCCTTCCTCGGAACATAGGTCCGTATATTGGAAAAGGACTATTCCTAAAATTTCTCTTAATAGAGGCTCTTTTATAAGGGTTTTTTTCTCTGATTTTAATCAGGATGGAAAGCTAGAAGTTGTAGCAGCGAATAAGGGAGGTGAAAATCCTGATGTTGAAGATGCACCTCTCAATAATATTTCTATTTATCAACTCCCTGATGACCCATTGAATGGAGAGGAGTGGGAAGAATTGGTTTTAACACAAGTTCGTATTCCGATTAATTCTGAACCGATTGATTTAGATCTAGATGGAGACATGGATATTATTGTTGGGTCTAGAGGAGAACAAAGAATTTTGTGGTTAGAAAATAATGGTGATTTTGATTTTATTGAACATAAAATTAACTTTTCAAAACCTCTTGAAACAGGTTCTTGGATAACTGGTTTCAATATGGATTATGCGGATATCAATGATGATGGGCGTCTAGATATAGTTAGTTCTGTTTGGCCGAGTTCTGTCTATATACTTTATCAACCTAGCGACCCTAACGAAAAATGGGATATCGAAAAAGTAGGTAGTATAGAACCTGATATGCTTGTTAGTGTTGCCCTTGCAGATATTAATGGAGATGGTTACGAAGATATATTCTCTGGCTCTTATAGTTTAGGCAGTAGGGATAAAGATGATACCAATGATGCCAACAGGTCATATGGCAGCGTTGTATGGTTCGAAAACAATATCGATTCCTGGAAAAAGAATAATATATTACGAAGGAAGAGAGGCATGTATGACAAGTGGATTCCTGTAGATCTTGATGATGATAATGACATTGATTTTATTGGCACGAGAGGTAATAGTGAGCCTTATGATGGGGTGTTGTGGTTAGAGCAGCTAAGATCTAATAATTCAGAAACTGTATTCTTTCCAGCAAGGATGATTGATAGTGAATCAGTACCTTTTGATGATTAAATTTTCATCACACCAAAGCTTAGTTATAATAATTTAATGGAAAGCTCTAAGATCAGGCCTTCAGATTTACTTGATAAATTTCAGTTATCTGAAATACGTCAAAAAAAAGATCTAAGGAATATTTTAGCCCTCTTATTCGATTGGGGCACTATGATCTTTGGATTCTATATTTTTTTTATTTATCCAAGTCCTCTAACTTTCTTAATTAGCGTGGTTCTGATTGGTTCTAGGCAATTTGCTTTAGCGGTTTTGGTTCATGATGGGGCTCATAATCTACTTTTTTCGAATTCGAAGATAAATGATTTTATGTCCCAATGGTTCTGTGCATATCCAGTTTTTCAAGATAATAGGGCTTACAGGCCTTATCACTTGAAGCATCATCGTTTTACAGAGACAGAGGATGATCCAGATCTTATTCTGAGCTCTCCGTTTCCTATCACGAAGAAAAGTTTTGCAAGGAAAGTTCTGAGGGATTTGTCAGGTATTACCGGATATAAAAGATATTCTTCAACTCTCTCTTCTATTCTGAAGACTGAGGCAGATAACCCAATAGAAAAATTCAAAAGGATTTGGTTTAAAATTTATGGCTTCTTAATTACTAATATCATCATTTTTTCATTAATCAGCTATTTTACTCATTGGTCTTTATTTTTTTTACTTTGGTGGCTACCAGCATTTACTTATTACAGTCTCATTATAAGAATCAGGAATATTGCAGAGCATTGTGTAACTCCTGGAAAGACTGATTTTGACAATACAAGAACAACTAAAGCTTCTTTTATAATAAGGTTTTTAATGGCACCCCATAGAGTAAACTATCACTTAGAACATCATCTTTTTATGATGTGCCCTTGGTATAATCTGCCTAAAGCACATTCGATGATGATTGAAAACGGATATGAAGATAAAATGTGTTTAGAGGATTCTTATAGAAATGTTTTAGCGAAAGCAGTGAGTGCATAAAATGAATGAAGAAAAAGAAGATTTAAAAAATACCCTTACACCGGAAGAGTACTACGTAACTCAAAATCAAGGTACTGAACCAGCTTTCAGTGGAAAATATGATGGTGTAAAAACACCTGGAACTTACCATTGCATTGTTTGTAATGTAGAGCTTTTTAGTTCTGAATCTAAATATGATTCTGGGTCGGGTTGGCCTAGTTTCTGGGAACCTTCTAATGAGACAAACGTAGAAACTGAACAAGACCATTCAGCCGGTATGGTTCGAACAGAGGTTCACTGCAGTCAATGCCAGGCACATTTAGGTCATGTTTTTCCTGATGGACCTCAACCCACAGGACTAAGATATTGTATCAATTCTGTATCTTTAGACTTAAAGCCTGACGAGGAGTAAGTCTGAGTCAAGACAGTCATCTCCAAAAAAAATCTTTAAAACTATTAGCTAGTAGTGGATTAGTTTCTTTTTGGACTTTTATTTCTAGAATCTTAGGATTGGTTCGTGATGTAGTTATCACGGGTTTATTGGGTGCTGGAGTAGCACTTGATACCTTTGTAGTAATAATGAAAATCCCGAGTGTTTTTAGAAGATTATTTGCTGAAGGAGCTTTTAACCAAGCATTTATACCTGTAATAGCTGAATATAAAGAAAGAGAAGATTCTGATATGAGGGATCTTATTGATAATACATTCGGTATTTTGTCAGCGATTCTTCTAATAGTTACATCCTTGGCTCTTTTGTTTGCTCC
>CALJGK010000059.1 GCA_938075195.1 uncultured SAR86 cluster bacterium | reverse complement strand
AATATGACTTGGAGTAGTATGCTTTTTATTAGCAATTATCTGTAAAACAATATGCTGCGTAGGTGTCAATTGTGATTTTTTAGCTAAAGAGAGAGAGTTAATCTCAGTTGCGCGCATCACTCGCCTTATAGCAACTAATGCTTCTTCAAGATGATTATCTTCCATTAATTTCTATCCTTTTTTGCGGATCATAAACTTCTATATAGATGCCGCGCAATAAACTTATAGTTGCAGCAATCAAAATAAATACAAAAGGTGCTGCCATTGATATGGCTCCTGATTGTATAGCTGATAAAGCATAAGATCCTCCGCCAACAAGCAGAACTATGGCTAACAAGCCTTGAATGACTGCCCATATAACTCTTTGAATTCTAGGCGGATCACTTTTTCCACCAGAGGTTATTGTATCTATGACCAAAGATCCAGAATCCGAGGAGGTGACAAAAAAGAGAACCAACATAAACAATGCAAATAAACTGGTAAAGATAGGAAATAACAGATTATCGAGCATATAAAAAAGAATTAAAGAAATCTCTCCTACAGGTTCACTTAGATTACCTAAACCTCTTTGGTGTTGGTCAATAGCTGTTTCACCAAATGAAGTGAACCAGATCAGATTAAACATCAAAGGTATAAACATAACTACAGACAAAAACTCTCTTATAGTTCTACCTTTAGATATTCGTGCAATAAACATCCCAACGAATGGAGACCAAGATATCCACCATGCCCAGTAAAATATCGTCCAATCATGATACCAAGCCTCATCATCTGGCCTATTCCAATTACTTAATCTGACTATATCTTGAAAGTAGTTAACTAAATTATCACCATAAGATAATAGTATCTTGACGGTTGGACCTGCTATTACAACAAATGTAAGCAGGATAAGCGCAAGTCCAATATTAATGTTACTAAGCACTCTTACTCCTCTGTCTAAACCTCGAAAGACTGAAAAAATAGCCACTGAGGTAATAAAAATAATAATTAAACTTTGGCTTAAAATATTATTTGGTAACTCAAATATATAAAGTAAACCTGCAGAGGCTTGCTGAGCTCCTAGACCTAAAGAAGTAGCCAGACCAAATAAAGTTGCAAGAACAGCTATGATATCTATTAAGTCACCCTGCCAACCCCATATTCTGTTACCTAGTAAAGGGTAAAAAATGGATCTTATTGTTAAAGGCAATTTCCAGTTATAACTAAAGAAAGCGAGGGATAGGCCAATAATTGCGTATACCGACCAGCCGCTAAGACCCCAATGAAAGATAGTTGCACTAAATGCCAGCCTGTAGGCTTCTTTAGTTCCAGGGCTTACATCTAAAGGAGTTCCAAAAACTCCCGTATAGTAAGAAAGAGGTTCAGCTGCTCCGTAAAATGTCATACCAATTCCAACTCCTGCAGCAAACAACATACAAGTCCAGGATATGAATCCAAACTCAGGGATGGAACCGTCTCCCCCAAGCCTTATTTTTCCAAATGGAGATATAATTAAAAAGAATATAACCAAAATGAAGGAAGACATAGAGACAGTAAATAAAGTATCAAACCAGTTCAAAACAAAATTTCTTGTGTCTGAGAGCAACTCTGTCGAAGCTTCAGGAAATATTAACACTAAGCTAGAGAAGAGAATCGTCAAACCTGAAGTGAACAGAAAGACTGGCAAATTCACATCCAGTCCAAGGAATTTAACACTATTTAGCTTATCGTGATTAGGATAATTAGGTGAATGTTCTTTCATATATTATTTAGTTATTTATAAGAGCAATATCTTCAGGCTTAAGTAAATCGTCTCCTAAACTTTCTAATAAAGGTTTTAAATTTTTTGAATAAGGCTTCCATCGCTCCATTCCATCCTTGTTTACAGGCTTTCTAACCTGTTCAGAACTTGGTGTCCTTACTAATCTTTCAGTTTCATGGAAAGATATGCATGCTTCTTCAAAGGGTATTTCTAGAAATTCAAGCATTCTCTTAACTTGTCCTTCAAGATCATCAACAACATCTTCATTGTTTACTCT
Source organism: uncultured SAR86 cluster bacterium (assembly GCA_938075195.1). Classification (GTDB taxonomy): domain Bacteria; phylum Pseudomonadota; class Gammaproteobacteria; order Magnimaribacterales; family Magnimaribacteraceae; genus Magnimaribacter. Next base: position 2,570 of record CALJGK010000059.1, on the reverse strand, counting down.
CAAGATCTTACCGGGCAGAACTTCATCCCAGTGATTCATTAACTTAACGTAACTTTTATAATAACTACCTGCCTCTCTGAGCCCATAGGTAAATTCTTGACCCTGTGCGAAGAGTTGTTTGAACATGCTGAAGCAGCAATCTAACGGATATCTTCTTGCATCAATAATTTTTGCATTTGGCATGATTAAGTGAATCAATCCTATATGCCTAAAGTTATTGGGCATTTTATCTGTAAACATTGGAGCATCTTTTCTATGCATCCTTGTCTCTTCAATGAAGCTTTTTCCAAAATTTTCTCTTTGTTCCAAAGTCAAAGACTCCATGCTTTTAGGGTAATTACCCTCTTTGCCATAAATATCATCTCCTCTTAAGCTTTGCGCCATTGAGAGAATATTAGGCAGTTCAAGTGTTCCATCAATCATAGAATGCGAAGCTAAGATCTGTTCAATAAGTGTGGATCCGGCTCTTGGCAAACCAAGAATAAATACAGGGTCTCTAGTATCATGACCTCCTTGGCCTAATTCTTTAAAAAAAGAATCAGTACAAATATCTATTTGAGCTTGAAACTCTCTCTCCATATTCTCAATAGAGTATTTACTTTGATCATTCTTAATCTGATTCCCTCTATCTAAATGAAAGAATGCTTCTTCATACTCCCCTTGAACTTCGCAACCTTGGGCCAAGGCAAAATGAAAATATGCCTTATCTCTTAAAGATAGATCTACTCTTTCTATTTGCTTACGCATGCTATCTAGTTCATGGCTAGAGAAAGTGTAAGTCTTTAAGTTAGAGAGAGAGAAGAAAGCCTCACCATGGTCTGGTTTGACTTTATAGGCTGACTGATAACTTTTTATAGCCTGATCAGTACTTCCTAAAGTTTTTTGTGCATGACCTCTTGAAGTCAGTGTGCTGAAGTTATAAGGGTTCTTCTCCAGAATATCATCAAACATAGTTATTGCTTTAGCGTGATCCCCCCCTTGCATAACATCACTAGCTTTTTGTGCCTGATAGTTGAGATTATTAGGAAATTGATCACACAAAATATTCACCTGTTCGGTTGTCTGAGCAAATTTTTGTTTTTTTCTAAGAATGGAAGCATACTTCAATCGAAGATCACCATCTTGAGGTTTGAACTCAACTGCTTTTTGAAGTAAAAATTCTGCATCATCAAAGTACCCAAATCTGTTAGCAATTTCTGCCAGCAAAGACATGGCATAAGTATGAGTAGGGTTTTCTTTCAGAAAAGCTCTGCACTTTGTCTCAGCCAATCCCAACCTTCCTTCATTAAGAATCTGCTCGATAAATAAAAGCAATCCAGGCAGTGTTTGTAACTTCTTTATTTGCTCTAGAGCATGAGAAGCTGCAGGCTCGTTTTCAATTTTTTGGAAGTATTGATACAGGTAATTCCAAGATGAAGGTAGTGCCGGATTAAGTTCACATGCCTGTCTGTAGTGCATAACTGCTTTTTCTTCATTTCCCATATCCCGATTTAAATGGCCTAGCTCTTGATATGCGCGACCCATATCGGGAGCATTGAAAAGCAGATGTTCTATATGTTTACTTGAATCATCAAATTTCTTTAAGAATCTTGTTGAAACTGCAGACAAATACAAAATATCTATATGGTTTGGATGTTCTTTAAGAAGAACCTTCAACAAACTCAGCGCATCTTCAAATCTACTTTCTTTAACTGCTTGAGTTGCGTCACTCAGGTCTATTGAAAGCGTAGTCTCATCTAGATTTATTTGCTCTTCTTTCATTTCTGTACCATTTTAACAAAGATCACATAATAAAAATTACATAAGAGAAGCAAAAAGGGAGCCGTGGCTCCCTTTGAGATATCTATTTATGAAGATTAAAAGTTTAGCTTGTATCGCAAACCTATAGTCATGGGTCTTATTACAGCTATTCTTTGCCTATCAAAAACATAGTTATTACTAATCTCAGCCCTTTCATCGGTAATGTTATCAATATAAAGTTCCGCCACCCAATCATCATTGCTAATACCTGCTCGGACATTTACATAACTATAACTGTCTTGTTGAGCCTTATTAGGTTCAATAATATCAGAGAAACTCTTATCAGAAGCTATAAGCTGGCCTTGAATATGACCCAAGTTACCCGATGACATACCCCACTCGTATCTTGATGTTAAATTAGCCTGCATTCCAGGTGCAAATGCCAAGTCTTGTCCAGCTAGAACATCACTAGTAGTGAGTGACTTTTTAATTTCCGTGTCTAGCAAAGAGAAGGCTCCCGATATCATCAAACCATCGATATTTGGGTAGTAAACAAAGTCTCCTTCCAGTCCTCTAATATCTGCATCAGCAGCATTGTCTGAGAAGAACAAATTAGCAATACTCGGGTCAAATATTGTTGTTTGTAGCCCTGAAACATCAACCATAAAAACACTACCATTAAATCTCAATCGACCATCTTGTAAAACTGTCTTCCAACCGAATTCATAGTTAGTCACTTCATCGGAATCAGTAACAGGTCTAACTGTATAAGATCCATCTGGAGTTGATTGACCCGCCGGACGATTTAATAATCCCGGCCTGAAACCTTC
>CALJGK010000058.1 GCA_938075195.1 uncultured SAR86 cluster bacterium | reverse complement strand
CGAACCTGGTTCTGGTTCCGACCTTGCATCTTTAAGCACAAAAGCTGTTGAAGAAGGCGATCAATATATAGTCAATGGACAGAAAGTATGGACTTCTAATGCTGATAAAGCAGATAAGATTTTTTGCTTAGTCAGAACTGGACCTCAAGAACCTAAACATGAAGGTATTAGTTTTCTTCTAATAGACATGGATCAGCCAGGTGTTACTACTAGACCTATAAAACTTATAAGCGGTAAATCTCCTTTCTGTGAAACCTTCTTTGACGATGCTAAAGCTCCTCAAAAAGATCTGGTTGGAGGCTTAAATAAAGGATGGACGGTTGCCAAGAGATTGCTGGAACATGAAAGAACTATGATATCTGCCATGGGGCTGACTGGAGGTGGAGACGGAAGCGAGAAAACAAAATCTGGATTAGCTGAAATAGGTAAAAAATATACAGGTACTGATTCTGATCAAAAAATATCTGATAAGGCGTTTAGAAAAAAAGTCACTCTGCATGACTTAAATTCAAGAGCTTTTGGTCTAACAATGCAAAGGGTTGGAGAAGAAACAAAGGTAGGATCCCCAAGTCCTGCAGCTGCTATGGCTAAATATTATGGAACTGAGCATAACAAGCTTCGCTACGAACTCATGTTAGAGGCAATGGGTACTTCAGCGTTAGGTTGGGAAGGAGAAGGTTTCTCCATGGAAGAACTCGCAATCACAAGAGATTGGCTTAGAACTAAGGCAAACTCTATTGAAGGCGGCACTTCTGAAGTTCAACTCAATGTCATATCTAAGAGAGTCTTAGGTTTACCGGATAAATAAAAATGGCTTTAATACTTAATGAGGAACAACAATCTCTTAAAGATATCGCTAGAGAGTTCTTGCAAAATAATGCCCCTGTTACACATTTTAGAGAAATAAGAGATACTCAAAACGAGCTTGGCTATGATGAATCTCTGTGGAAAGAGATGGTCAATTTAGGTTGGTCAGGAATTTTAATACCCGAGGAATATGGGGGATTTGATTTTGGTATGGTTGGTATGGGAAGCATTCTAGAAGAGGCTGGTAAAACATTAACACCCTCACCTTTGTTTTCTACTGGTGTGCTAGGTGCAAGTCTACTTACTCTTGGTGGCTCTGATCAGCAAAAACAAACCTACTTACCCCAAATTGTTGATGGAACTGTAACTACCGCGTTGGCCTTAGAAGAGAGTAACAGGCATGCTCCTCACTCTATTGAAACTGTAGCCAAGAAAAGTGGTGATAATTTTATAATATCCGGGACTAAGAATTTTGTTATTGATGGTCATAGTTCAAAACTTTTGATAGTTGCTGCAAGAACAGAAGGCGAGAAAAATGATGCTTCAGGCATTACACTCTTTTTAGTTGAGTCAGATCACCAAGATGTTGAGATCACTAAAACGAGTATGGTTGATTCCAGGAATGCCGCTAATATTAAATTTAATGATGTTGCAGTGTCGTCTGAAAATATTATAGGTGAAGAGAATAATGGTGCGTCTGTATTGGAGGTGGTCCTAGATAGAGCACAAATTGCTATTTCTGCAGAAATGCTTGGAAATGCTAGTCAGGCTTTTGATTTAACACTTGAGTATTTAAAAGAAAGAAAACAGTTCGGTGCTGTTATTGGAACCTTTCAAGCACTTCAACATAGAGCAGCTGAAATGTATTCAGAACTAGAGCTTACGAAATCATCCGTTATTGCAGCATGCAATGCCGTAGACCAAAACTCTAATGACCTTAGAAGAATGGCTAGCTTGGCAAAATTTAAATCTGGTGAAACAAATTATCTAATCACTAACGAAGCCATACAGATGCATGGTGGTGTTGGTGTTACTGATGAATATGATGTGGGTCTTTTCATGAAAAGAGCAAGAGTTACGGAGCAAATTTTTGGAAACTCTGAATATCATATTGATCGATACGCTACTTTAAGCGACTACTAAGCTGAACAATACAGAAAAGCTCCTAGAGGTCATGTCTCAACTTAGAGACAAAGAAAATGGCTGTGAATGGGACAAAGAACAGACATTTCAGTCCATAGCTCCTCACACCATAGAAGAAGCTTATGAAGTTGTAGATGCAATCAACAGATCCAATATCCCCGATCTTAAAGAGGAATTAGGTGATCTATTACTGCAAGTGGTTTTCCTTTCTCAAATTGCTTCAGAAGATAACCTGTTTAATTTTAATGATGTTGTGCAAACAATTACTCAAAAATTAATACGCAGACATCCATATGTTTTTTCTGAAAAACGCGATCATTCTTCTGAAGAACAAATGGATCAATGGGAAGAAATTAAACAAGAAGAGAGAGAGTTAAAAAAACAAAGCGGCATATTAGATGGAATTGCTATAAATTTACCTGCCCTTAAAAGATCTCAGAAAATCCAGAAAAGAGCTGCAAAAGTTGGTTTTGATTGGCCTGATAGTAAGGGTGTCTTTAAGAAAATAAAAGAAGAAATTAGAGAATTAGAAGAAGCCATTGAATCTAAAAATCAAGAATCTATGAAAGAAGAAGTTGGCGATCTGCTTATGATAATTACAAACCTAGCACAGAAACTTGATGTAGATTCTGAAGAAGCCTTAAAGGATTCTAATGAAAAATTTATTCATAGGTTTAGCTATATTGAAAGCAAGCTTAATGATTCTGATAAAAAGTTTGAGGACTCAAGCCTGGCTTTGCTCGATGAACTTTGGGATGAATCTAAAAAATTAGGTTAGAATTTTGGTATGGAATTTTTAAAAGGAGCGCTTGCCTTTATTCTCTTAGTTTTTAATACACTGTTCTGGTGTGTATTCCTCCTTACGATAGCAATCTTTAAACTTCTTTTTCCTATTGAGAGCTGGAAGAGATTATGCACAAGACTCATTATTAATATTGGTGAATGTTGGATTTATTGCAATGGAATTTGGATAAGACTTCTGCACAGACCTCAGTGGACCGTTGAAGGCTTTGAGTCTCTTGATACTTCTAATTGGTATTTATCAGTTGCCAATCACCAATCCTGGGCAGATATATTTGTATTACAAGATATCACTAATAGAAAAATACCGATGCTTAAGTTTTTTATGAAACATGTCCTTATATGGGTTCCGGTAATTGGATTAGCATGGTGGGCACTAGATATGCCTTTTTTAAAGCGATATTCCAAAGAACATTTAGAAAAAAATCCTGAATTGAGAGGCAAGGATATCAAGGCAATGGAAAAATCTTTTGAGAGATTTAGTAGATATCCTGTATCTATATTTAGTTTTGCAGAAGGTACTCGTTTCACTGAAAAGAAAAAAATAGATCAATCTTCTCGTTATAATTTTCTTCTCAAT
>CALJGK010000057.1 GCA_938075195.1 uncultured SAR86 cluster bacterium | reverse complement strand
TATCGCGAGGCATCCGCCCTGTCCTAGAAATGGGACCATTGGATGTGCGGCATCTCCCAGCAAGACACACTTACCTTGATGCAAGGTGCCAGGCAAAGGTCTTTCAAATATTCCCCATTTGTAAAGCTTTTCAGTTGAGTTAAGCATTAAAAGTAATTCTTCATTCCACCCCTGAAAACACTTGAGAAAATCAGATTTATTGCCTTCTACTTTCCATGATTCTTCAGCCCAAGATCGATTATGTTCAATCGCAACAAAGTTGATCAGCCCTTCTCGTCCAGTAGGATAATGCACGCAATGCCCTCCAGGTCCATGATAAACATTTACTTTCTCACTTCCTTCAAATTGTGGAAGCAGGTCCGAAGTTGTCATCCCCCTCCAAGCTACGTAGTTAGTGAATTGGGGTTCTTGATCATCAAAATATTCTTTTCTGAAGCAAGATTTTATTCCATCACTTAACAGAATTAACTCATAGGTATTGATGTTTTCATCGGAGATTTGGATTGCTCCTGAAGAAGGATTGATTGATTGCACTTCAGTGCCATAATGAATCTTGCCACCATTTTCTTCAAAACTTTGGGCCAATTGATCTACAAGATCTCTTCTATCCAGAGTAATAAAACTTTTATCAAATTTCATTGTGCTAATGACATTAGCGTTTTTATAGTCGCGAATGTATGAAGCCATAGGAAAATAACCTTTCTTAGATAGTGACTCCATCAATCCAAGTTCTTTCAGTAACGATGTGGCATTCCTAGAAAGTGTAATTCCTGCACCAAATTCTGTTACGGATTGAGATCTTTCAAATATATCTACTTCTAACCCAATTTTCTGTAATGCATACCCTGCCGTTAAACCAGATATTCCAGCACCTACTACCGCAACACGCTTCAACACTAGATTGCCTTAGTTTGGATTAGATTTTTTTTCGCCCTTTCCTTTCTGCGCGTCTTGTCATTAACCTGCCCTACTAACTGGCCACAGGCTGCCATGATGTCATCCCCTCTAGTAGATCTGATGGTAGTTATATACCCTTGTTCTTGTAGATATTGTTGAAATCTTTTTACTCTATTGCCTGAGGGTTTCAAATAGTCAGATCCTTCAAAGGCGTTAAAGGGAATTAAGTTTATCTTGCTAGGCAATTGCTTTAATAACTCGCCCAACTCCTTGGCATGAGATAGCTCATCATTAATACCATCTATAAGAATATACTCAATCGTTGTTACTCTCTTATCATCACAGGAATCTACATAACGCTTCACAGAATCTAAAAGCTGTTGAATAGGATACTTTTTATTAATCGGTACCAGCTCATTTCTTAATTCGTCATTTGGGGCATGCAAGGAAATGGTTAAAGCCACATCACTGACCTTACTCAGCTCATCTATCTTAGGAACGATACCTGAAGTGCTTAAGGTAACTTTCCTTTTGGATAGGCCATACGCATTATCATCTGTCATTAAATTCATAGCATTTACTACAGGTTCAAAATTTAAAAGAGGCTCGCCCATACCCATCATTACTACATTGGTGATATGTCTAGAATTTGGTTCTCTAGGCAGACCAAATGAATTTGCAGCTACCCAGACTTGGCCTATGATTTCGTCTAGATTCAAATTTCTTGAGAAACCCTGCTTGCCTGTAGCGCAGAAACTACAATCTACTGCACACCCAACTTGTGAAGATACGCACAAAGTAGCCCTATTTTTTTCAGGTATAAGAACCATTTCGATTAGATCCTTTTCGCCAACCTTGATAACCCATTTTTTTGTTCCGTCATTAGAAAGTTTTTCATAAACAACATCTGGGGCTCGAATTTCACAGTTTTCTTCCAATTTTTCTCTTAATTGCTTAGATAAATCTGTCATCAAGGAAATATCTGCGACACCTCTTTGATGTACCCATTTTATGATCTGAGTAGCGCGAAAAGGTTTTTCACCTATTGAAATAAAAAAGTCTTCTAATTGCCTTTTACTAAGGCCTAAAAGGTTAGTTTTTGATTTGATTGTTTTGATATTCATTCTGCCAGCCAAAACCCATAATACAGCAGGTATATAAGGAAAAAAATAAAGTTAAGACCTTCTCTTGTTCTTAGAAGAAGTATTTTTGTTTCTTTTTTTGTTCCAAGAGGGTCTGCCTTTGGAAGATCTAGTTTTGTCTCCACCCTTAGCGCTCGAAGACCGTCTTCTGTTATTGCCTTTAGATTTAGGAGGTTCGGTACTTAAGTTTTGTGTTGGCTCAAAACCCTCTATAGTTTCTCTTGGAATTGGAGATTTCAATAGCTTTTCTATATCAAATAGTAATTTGTGTTCATCGGCACTCACTAAAGATATAGCCTTACCCTCCTTTCCTGCCCTTGCCGTTCTACCGATTCTATGAATATAGTCCTCTGGTACATAAGGTAAATCAAAGTTAACAACCTGCGGTAATAAATTGATATCTATACCTCTAGCAGCAATATCAGTGGCAACTAAAACCTGAGTCTTTGAATCTTTAAAATCCTTTAGTGCTCTGGTTCTTTGCGCCTGAGATTTATTGCCATGAAATGCATCTGCATCAATTCCTTCTTTATTCAGTTGTTGAGCTAATTTGTTAGCGCCATGCTTGGTTCTGGAAAAAACGAGAACCTGAAACCAGCCTTCCTCTTTAATGCAGTGGGCAAGTAATTCCCTCTTTCTGGATTTATCTACAGGATAAACCACTTGGATAACTTTATCGGCAGTAGAATTATTGGATCTAACTTGAATTCTTTTTGGCGAGTTCAAAAGACTATCAGCTAAAGACTTTATTTCTTTTGGGAAAGTAGCCGAAAACAAGAGATTTTGTTTTTCATCTGGCAAATAATTTAAAATCTTTTTAATATCTCTTATAAATCCCATATCCAACATCCTGTCAGCTTCATCTAGAACAAAAGTTTCTAATTCGGAGAGATTTAATGTTTTCTGATTTAAATGATCAAGCAGTCTTCCGGGTGTGGCAACAACGATATCAACTCCTTTCTTGAGCTTATCTATTTGGGTGTTAATACTGACACCGCCATAAAGAGTAGAAGTCTTAAATCTCAGGTTACTGCCGTAATCTCTGAAACTTTCACCTACCTGAGAAGCCAGTTCTCTCGTTGGAACAAGAACCAACACACGAACTCTTCTTCTTTTAGATTCTGCATTTTGTAATCTATTGAGAAGAGGTAAAGCAAAAGCTGCCGTTTTACCCGTGCCTGTCTGTGCACCTGCCAATATATCGTTCCCTTTAAGGATTTCTGGAATAGCCTGTTCCTGAATTTCAGATGGCTTGCTGTAGCCTTTTTCTTGAATCGATTTTAAGAGAGCTGCAGATAAACCTAGATTGTTGAATGACATAATGCTGTATTAGTTGGCCTTTAAGATAAAAAATTAACCAACTTTTTTTACTCTATTTCAAGTAAGACTGTGGGTTTATAAGAAATGCGCTCGCAGTATACTCTTTTAAATAAAATAAGCGCATTTATATTGAGTAGAAAGGCTTCTCTGCACAGGGACTAGGATTCTAGGCCTTCGAGTCCTTTTTTTGCATTTCGTATGCGAAGCCAAAATTGAGAAAGAATCACAAGATTGATTAATCCCATTATTCCAGCAAATGTAAATGCCCAGGAATAATCTCCATAAATATCAAAGAAATAACCTCCTAAGAATCCGCCAAGGCCCATACCAATCCAACCAAAAAAGGAGGTTAAGCTCATGGCTCTTGCGCCATATTTGGCAGAGACCATCATCCTGGTACAGACTAAAATACTAGACATGACACCCGAATAGGTAAACCCAAAGAATGCTGCCAATAAATAAATGCCTGCGGGGGAGCTAAGATGAGGAAACCAAACTACAAAGACAGTTTGACCCAACGACATCAAAATATAGCCAGGCAAGGCGCCTATTCTATCTCCAAGTATCCCGCCAAAAATTCTTCCAAATGCTCCGCAGATCATTAAAACCATTAAAACTGAGGTAGCAAATTCGAGAGTGAATCCAGCATCAGTTAATAAAGGAACTAAATGCATAATGGGAACAGACATACAGACGCAACAAAAAATTACCGCAAAGCTTATCCAAGCAACTACTTCTTTTTCAGATAGCGGGAAATCTCTAGATTCTGATTCATCTTCGGTTCGAGCAGTAATTCTCCATGGAGACTCTTTTATCAATAGCGATACAGGGAAAGCAATAATGATATAAATAATAGCCAATTTAATATAGGCATCCTCCCAACCCCCACTCTCTATAAGTACTCCGCTGATATGAGGTATAAATGCTTGCCCGATAGCACCTCCAGAAGCTGCAATACCCAGTGCAAGTCCTGGATTCTCTCTGAACCAAAATCCTACATTGGCATAAAGAGGCGAAAAAAGAAGGGCGCAACCAAAAGCCCCAAATAGAAAATATAAAATATAAAACTGAATAATTGAATCTAAGCTACTCAAGGAAACTAAAGTTAAACTCATGCAAATTGCACCGATAGTGCCAAACCATTTAGTCCCATATTTATCAGCTAACTGGCCCCACATAACGCCGAAAGCCGCTGAAGCAAAAGAAGCAAGAGTATAAGCAAAAGATGTTTGTCCACGTGACCAGCCAAACTCTAGTGATACGGGTTTTAAAAATACCGAGATAGATGCTAGAGATCCAAAAGCCAAGCCGCTCAGTACAAACACAACAAACACCATTACCCAGCCATAATTAATGTCTCTTGATTGCAAAAAATTTTCAATAAAGCTCATGGTTTTTATTTAGAAGCTCCAACTTCTATAATTCTAATGTAAGTCTTTATACCTTTTATAAAGGCATCAGTTTCAATTCTTTCATTAGTGCCATGAAAGCCCGCAAACTCTTCATTTGAAAGAGGGAATGGATTAAATCTATACGCATCATCAGCCACTTTCCCATAATGACGGGAATCAGAACCGGCAATCATCAGCCCAGGAGCCACAACAACATCTCCGTAAATTTCTCTAACAGAACTCTCGATAACTTTATAACCACTCGATTCCCAACTAGATACTTCACTAGCCGGCCTTCCGGAATAGTACATCTCTCTAATCTCCACATCATCACTTTCAACCAACTCCCGAACATGATCAAAAACATCCTCAACAGAATTTCTAGGATGTATTCTGAAATTTACCGTTCCTACAGCTTCGATAGGTAAAACATTTGTTTTAATACTTGCAGAGAGCATTGTTGGTGCAGTAGTAGTTCTTATCATTGCATTTGTCGCAGGTATTTTAGCCAAATAAGAATCTATTAAGCCGCCAAAGAGCCAACGATTTGCAAAAGCGATTTTATAAATAAAAGGCATATGCCTGCTCATCTCATCGAACATCTGAAGACTTAAACCCTCCAGCTCTCCACTCATTCTGTTGTCTTCCAGTTTTGCAAGAGCCTTGGATAAATGACCTACCGCTGATTGAGAAGTTGGCATTGAAGAATGACCGCCTTCTGCCTTTCCAACAACCTGAAGTGTCACACTACCCTTTTCTGCAACGTTTATTGCAGCCACTAGCTTATCTACGTTTGGAATAAAACCACCAAGTAAAAAAGAACCCTCATCCAGAGACCATTCAAGTTGAATTTCTCTATCTGCTAGATGTTTGGCAACTAAAGCTGCTCCATTTACTCCGCCAATTTCTTCATCGTGTCCGAAACTTAAGTAAACTGTCCTTTCGGGCTGAAAGCCTTCTTCCATAAGATAAGTCACTGCCTCTAGTATCCCAATCACGCCGCTCTTATCATCTAAAGCTCCCCTCCCCCAAATATACCCTGAATCGATTTTTCCTGAAAAGGGAGGTTCTTGCCATTTATTTTCCGTACCTGGAATGACAGGCACAACATCGTAATGCCCCGTTAGTAAAATGGGCTGTAAGTTAGAATCTTTACCTTCCCATCGGAATAAAAGAGTTTGATTAAACATTTCCAAGGATGTGTTCTCTACCACCAATTTATAGCTAATTTTTATCCAATCAATAAAGTCTAAAAATTCTTTTAAATCTTTGCTAGAGGCATTCTGATTAGAAATAGTCTTAAATTCTATCGACTTTGATAAATGATTTATTGCTCGCTGCTCATCAATAGTGAAATTGATGGGTGTGGGATTCTTATCAATTGAAGGTGTATGCAAAAATGCATTGAATAGCATTAAAGTCATCAAGGCCAAGACGCTTATAATAATAATTTTTGAAATTGCTTTCATGGCGCACCTCTCTTATTAATTGAGTTAGTTCTTATTGAGTTCATCAGCCACCCAACTGATAGACCAATTATGCCCGAGCTTATTGCCTTTGTATGTCTCAGGAAGTCTAGTCACGGTGCTGCCGTTTATTTCAACGACTTGTGGATCATAGCTCAAATCCTTAAAGGCCCCATCTAGCTCTTGGATGGTTCTCCATTGATGCAAGTTAGTTCCAGCTCTTAAAGAATTAGGAATTTGATAATCGCAGAATGAAGACAATCCATCCATACCTTTAAGCGGACCAGCAATAGAATGAATTTGTAATGGCACATCTATATCCCATGCCTCAGAAAATATAGTTACTAAAAGCCCCCCATAACTATGACCCAGTAATACAACATTATTTAAGTTGGGACTTTGATCTAGTTTGGACTTGATAGAGAGCAGTAAATTATTGACACTAGGGCTCGGGCAAGAATCGTCATCCCAACGAAAAAAGGATACTAAGTTGGTTGAATGATTAAGTTTTTGCAATGGGTATACCCATTCATAACCTCGGCTATTACTGCCATGAACGCCTATCAAAAGAGTCTCTTCAGAAGAAGAGCTCCGTTCCAGGTCATACAACCCATAAGGCAAGGATGTTAAGGACTCACCAGATTCAAATACATCCTGGTCAAGATTAAAATTTTCCAAAGAAGGTGGCATATCTTCGCCACAAGAAAATAAAACAAATATCCCGGTAACTAAAATTAATTTTTTATAAATCATCTTATTTCCTTCCATGTCCAGTTTGAATTAATGAGATAGTTGAAGACGGCTGCAATCGCAATTCCTATTAAGTTTGCATAAATATCATACATCCCGAAGGATAATAAAAGGATTAAAAAAATTAGATAATTAATAATTGCAGCCAGTCCGCTAACCAGATGAAACTTTATAAATTTCACTCTAATTCTACTCACAGAAAACCTACGACCGAAGGTCCAGTAATTATTAAGAATGAAATTAGATATCAATGCCGACTCAATAGATATTATTGGAGCTATTAGCTGTGACAATTCAAAGTATCTTGTTAGTAATGCGTACAAACCAAGATTAATTACCACGCCAGACAGTCCTACTAAAGAGTATTTAATAAAGTCTTCCATATTCCTAAAACCAAGTCTTGGAATGTTCATTAGAAATTCGATCTGATCATGCAAAGAGAGCTTAGAGTCTCCTTCTTTTCTTGAGTTAAATATAATGGGTATTTCTGAAATATCCGCCCCTCTCCAGGCAAGATCACATATTAACGAGGATTGAAAAGAATAACCTCTAGTAGATAAAAAGTTTAAGTTACAGCCTTCTAGTAAAGATGCTCTTATAGCTCGATAACCTGATGTGCAGTCCTTGAGGTCAGAAACTCCACCCACATATCTAACTAAAAAATTACCTATCTTGCTTATTACTAATCTTCTTGCAGAAAAATCTGGCGTGGAGCCTCCCTCTACAAATCTTGAACCAATAACAACATCTCTTCCCTTGTTAATTTCTTTCAAAAAAACAGGGATTAAAGAAGCGTCATGTTGGCCGTCTGAATCCATTTGGAAAATAACATCTGCATTTAAATGATCTAAGGCATACTTAAACCCTCTTTTGTATGCATCTCCAAGGCCTCTTTTATTGCCAGTGATTAAATTAACAGAATCTTTGGTCTTAATAATGTCTTTAACAATCTCTTGTGTTTGATCTGATGAATTATCATCTACTACTAAAATAGAAAAGTTTGATGCAGGTTGATCAGATTGTTGATGCAGAATCTCATCAATAATATTTCTTATATTGCCTGCTTCGTTATAAGTTGGCAGCACAAAACAAATATTGCTTAGTGTGTCTGCAGAATTTAGATCCATGAATCAAACCACATTTTTGAATAAAAACTTTCATCTGAAATTTCCAATCCCAGTTGTATGGGAAGCCAATAAATGCTTGAGAGCAAAATAAGGACAAGGGCAAAACTATATAGGAGCTTGGTTTCAAAGGTATTTCTTTGAATTAAACGATATATAAAATAAGCCAAGGCAAAAAATGAAAAGATTGCTGCGGGCTGGTAATGATAGATAAAGGTTGATCTTGAAGCGAGGACCCAAGGTAGAAAATTTGCGTAAAAGCCAAACAGAATAAAGCTTGATAAATATAGCTCCTCTCGAATTTTTCTATTACCCAAAGATTCTGAAAGGTAGCCGATCCACTTCAATGAAAGAATCACAACAGCTATCAATGAAAAGAAATTCAGGGCTGGATTCGGGAAAAGATGTATGGCCTTAAAGACCTCAACATCAATAATCATAGATCCTGACTGGGCGCCTGATTCAAAAAAATAAGCTATGGGTCTTATCATCATAGGCCAGGTATACCATGGGGAACTGTAAGGGTGTAACTTTTGATCGGTGTTCTCGAAGTGATATGAAATCATTTGAGAATGTTGATCTATTAGATTGCTGTTGTTGTGTAATAAATCGGGAAGCCAGAATGCTAGATACACTAAGAAAGGAAAGAGAAAAACTAAACCTAATGCCTTGAAGTGAAATATTGCAATTACTTCTTTCACATCCTGATGGTGAGTAATGTATTTATGTAATATAAAAAATTGTAATATCACTAGAAGACCCGATAACCAAAACCCAAGTCCATTCCATTTAACAGACACCGCGGCCCCTAGTAAAAAACCTGCTAGAGCAAAGTAACTCAAGCTATTACCCTTAATCCCTTTAATTAAAAATAACATGGCCATCAAACCAAAGAGGCTAAAAAATATGTTTATTAATCCCAACCTAGAATCAACTAAAAGGGAGCCATCTAGTGTTAAAAACAATGCTACCAGCAAGGCAAATCCTCTTTGATTGAAGATCTCTAAAGCAAGTTTATAGCCTACATATATAAGCATTACGCCAGACAATGCACTGACCCACCTAAAAGCCAATGGATTAATATCCTTAATATCAGTAATCCCAAAATTAATGACCTCTGTCCAGGGAAGTAAATGATATAAATAAATACCCAGACTCAACAAATAAGATCCAAGCGGAGGATGAACTGAGAAAAAATTTTTACCTTCCAGATAATTGAAGGCAAAAACAGGATAAAAGACTTCGTCAAAAACAGGCCAAGGTATTTGACCTAAATTGTAAAATCTAAGAATTGAACCTATTAAAAGTATAAACCCAATTGGCAAATATAATTTTATGGTACGCAAGACTATTTTATAAATCCGGCCGCTTTATCCATGGTCTCTACCTTGCTTTCTTCTAATCCTGCCTCTAAAGCATCATTTCTAATAGTCTTATACTCATAGGGAGAAATTGATTCCTTTCGAGTATGTAAAAAGTAAACGAGGAGTCCCCAAAGGTTCAGGAATACACAAAGATAAAGTACCCAAGGCCTTATCAAATCTGCAAAAAATACAAACATGATTATCTGTAATGTTGTCTCAGGTTTAGAGAAAAGTACTATGAAGCCTAGTCTTCCTGGAAGGATAATCATCCACAAAAGCATCATAATAAGAGCCAAGCTTATAAAGATAAGTTCTAACTCAAATCGCGTTACGGCTCCTTCCATTAAAGCATTTAGTGCTACGAATCCTAGCAAAAAACATACTGATGCATGCATTTTATAACTAGTCACTTCTCGCATGGCGAGATAGCTATTTATTTTTCCATTCCTCAAATTCCAGGGCTTTTCTTTAGAAAAGGAATCTAGAATTTCAAATATGCCTATGCCAAGATAAACAATTAACTCGATCCATAAAATAACCTTTAAGAGAGTAGTTAACTCTAGTAATTCATTCGCTTCCATAGATACTCCTTAAAGGATTTAGTTTAAACAATTTGTTAAGAATGAAGAATAAAAAAAACCCTCAGAGGAGAGGGTTTTTTTTTGACTTAGCAATATTTAAAAAGGATAAAAAGTCATCTCCACCGTTTCAGTCTCTAAATTCATGATGGTCTCACAATAGTTCATGTTGCCATCGGTAACTTCATCTAGTGACCAAAACTTCATCGTGGCACCTTCCCTTCTAAAAACACCTTGTCTACTTGCAGATTGTCTTACTCCATCATTAAAACCTACACCCCTGCCAGTGAACGAACCTTGATCTGGGAGGGCTGAATTAAGCATTACATTGTAGGTTAAGAAAACTTTACCGTATCTTCCTGCTTCGGAAGATACTGTTATAACGCCACCGCTATCCTTCAACTCAATGGAAGTAATTTTTCCAGATAAAGAAAAAGACTCTCCTTTTGGGTTGTGAGCTAGTGCAGCCAAAGAAAAAGTTACAGATAGGATTATCGTTAAACCTAGTTTTAGAAATTTCATAATATTCTCCTTTTTTATATGAAAAGATATACTGACCTTATCAAATTAATCAATGGAGGAAAAATGATAAAAAATTTAAGTTTAGCTCTGGCTTTGATCTCTCTCGCCTCATGCGGAGCAAATATGGATGATTCTGAAAATAACGGAGAGCCAGATGGGTCTCATGCATCAGCTGAATGGCAAATTTGGGCTTATTCAACAGCCGCCCCTGATTTCATAGGTGATTTTGCTACAGTTAAAGATAGCAATGGAAAGGTGATAAGAGAAGGATCAAATAGTTGGGTTTGTCTTGCCTTTAATCCAATGCCAGAAGGAGGATTCAATACTCCTCATGATGCAAACCCTGCTTGTGGGGATGCAGCCTCTTTGGCTTGGGTAGATGCGTACATGAATAATACAATTCCTGAGATGGAAAGTGATGGCTGGCTCTGGATGCTTCACGGAGATACAGGAGTAGATAATTTCAGAGCCTATTCTGAAGGCGACAGAGAGGGATCAAATCCTATTCACTTTATAGAGTCAGGTCCTCATTTAATGCTCTTACCTAAAGATCCTAAAACTATTGATACTCAAACCACTGATTTTGATACTGGTGCACCCTACGTCATGTTTAAGGATTCTCCTTATGTTCATCTTATGATTCCTACCGAAAATTATTATGACTATCAGCCAAGTGCTGAACCGAAGTAGTCGAATATAGTATTTAAAAAATAGGCCTAAGGGCCTATTTTTTTGTTGTGTATAAAAATAGACCAATTAAAGTAGTTACAGGTTAGATTGAACTAACCTGTTAAATTAAAAAGGAAAAATTATGATAAAAATAATTAAAAATAAAATAGCTTTAGGGGCGTTAACTTCTCTGTTTCTTTTCATCTCTCAAGGTGTCTATTCTTTTGATGTGCAAGGCGAAAGCTTTCCAGCTAATTTCAATATGACTTCTTGGACTGCTGGTAATGGACAAAGCACGATTACTTCTGAAGGTATTGTAGGAGAAGGCTATGGGAAGGTTTACCTTACTCATAATTTCACAGTAAGCACTGATGATAGAAATTCTGGAGAATTCACAGGGCAAGCAAGAACAATAAATCAAGATGGTGAATTGCAATATGCCTCGTTGCAAGGGTCTTGGACTCGTGATGGAAAAATTTTAACTATGTACTCTTTCGATACTATTAATAATGGTGTTATTAATCACGCACAAGGAACCGTTGATCTTATTGCAGGAACTTTAAAGTTTGAAGTGTTTCAAGTTAATTAAAAATTAAGCAAAACCCCTTTTGTTTTTTTTCAGAAGGGGTTTTTTTATTAATTTTGCGGCTTTATTCTTGAGTGAAGTTTCATTCAATTTAATATTTCATTTTTGCCATTGAACATCGGATATTCTTTTTCATCCCAATAAACCTTTCCTGTTGGACCTCCTGTTTCCATTGAGGCCAATAATTTAGCCGTTGGAAAAGTATCCTCTGGTTTTTGTAAATGCGGCATGTCCTTGCCCCAAATACTTGTATTTGTCGGGCCAGGAATAATCATATTGATAAGAATGTCTTGATCACGATTTTCGTTCGCCGCAACTCGCGATGCAGACCATATACCAGCTTTAGCAGCCGCATAAGCCGAAGTCCGCTGAACATTTGTCTCCGCGTTTCTAGAAATAGTGTTAATAATCCTGCCATGCCCTTGTTCTTGCATGATAGGCAGCGCATAGCGCATCCCGTAGATGGTTCCAAATAAATGAACAGCCACATGATGTTCAAAAGACCCCTCAGGAAAACTATCCATCTTATAACCAAAACCCATACCGGCATTGTTAAATAACACATCTACTGAGCCAGTTTTTTCCACAGCTAGGTTTATAAAAGATTGAACGGACTGTGGGTCGGAAACATCAGCGCTGAGCGTATTTATGCCTATATCTTTTAACTCAGATAATTTATCTACTTGAATATCGCAAGCAAAGACAATGGCTCCTTCCTCATGAAAATTTTCTGCCCAAGCTCTGCCTATACCGCTTGCAGCTCCCGTTATGAGAATTGTTTTATCTTTAATAATTACACCCCTAGTATTTTTTTTGCCATTCTAAAAAGCTCTCTACTGTTAAATCTGGTCTTTGTAGAACGGAACCATGACCAACATTTTCAAGAACTTTTAGTTCCCCTGTACTTGAACTACTGACCATATCTTTGCTGGAAGACAAGTTTGGATCATGATCTCCTGTCATAATCAAAAATGGAAAATTTATTTGGTTAAACGCCTCATGTAAATCAAATTTTGCTGCAGCAGACAAGGACCTAGCAGCACTTTCCTTATTGGCATGAATATTCCAACCTTTTGGCAACTTAAATCGTTCTATTCCTAACTCTTCCTGTTTAGACAATGCATTTTTAAGCCCAAGCCTTTGAGCATCAATGTCAGCCCCCTCAATACTTGCATCACTAAAAACAGCAGAAAGAATTTTTGTAGGGTTCAATGAGGAATATGCAATAGCTGCTCTAGTTCCCCAGGCCATGCTCCAAAGATGGACCTGATCTATATTTAAATAATTAAGAATAGAATTAAGATCTTCAGAATATTTGTTAAAAGAATAGGAGTCTTCATTTAGATCATTGTTGATGCTATTACCAGCGCCGCGAACATCAAAAGCTATTGTGAAATAAAAATCTTTTAATTCCTCAACAACCAAATCCCACATTCTCAAGGTACAACCCGCCCCGTGCCATAGCACTAAAGGCGGATTATCAGGATTACCTTGAATCTCGAAATATAGCTTGGCTTTATCAAGCTCTATTTCCATAGAGGTTAGGGTGTCAGATGAAGTATCCCGCAAAGCTTATTGCCGGAAGGATCTCTCAAATAGGCTAAGTACAATTTCATGCCCATGCCTTCTCTGATTCCAGGAGGATCCTCACAGGTAGTACCGCCACTGTTAATTCCAGCTTCATGCCATTCATCACCTAGTTCTGGACTCGTAACAGAGAACCCTATTGTACTTCCATTGCCTATGGTTGCCTCTTGATCATCGATAGGTTCAGAGATTAAGAAAACACCTCCATCTAGGAAATACATATATCTCTTATGACCCGTTGGGTTGACTGAAAGAACACCCGGTTCTGCTCCCAATACTCCTAAAGTGCTGTCGTAAAATTTCTTCGACTCCTCTATATCATTTGCCCCTACCATTATGTGACTAAACATTTATTTCTCCCTTAATTTGTTGGTATAACTTGTCTATTAAACAATCGTGTTTCCGCTAATAGATCACTATTGTACTCATTGAGCGCAATAATCCTTCCATCTTTGAATGTATAAACCATAGCATAATTATTGTTATAAGAGCCGTTTATTCCTTGTGCTGTTCCAGCTACCCTTAGTACAACATTATCACTATCTCCTATGGTATCTGTCACTTCTAAGGCTATGCCATCAGGTATAAGTCTCCCGACTTCAGGAAGAAACTCATTAAAAAAGCTATCTGCATCTTCTCTAGTGCAGATAGTGCAAATTCCCATAAACTGAAAAGAAAAATCTTCATGAAGAAGTGATCTGGCGGTTTCAGGATCAACAAATGCAGTATTTAAAAACTGATTCGCTTTGGAGATGTTCTCGCTTCGCTTATTACTAAGGATATTGCTTCTTGCAAATCCAACCCGGCTGGTTGTGAAGTGTGTAAAAGGAAGGCCAAAGGACTTCACTGTCTCTATTGCTTCGTTAGATAAATCTCCATAAATTTCTATTTCAAAACTATCTGCCAGTTCATTGCTTTTTGCCACATACTCTCCGGCATAAGATGCCCCAAAATGAACTAATAGAGCCTCGCTGTTTTCATAAACTTCGCTCCATGTAAACTTCAACGGATCTGTTGGATCCTGATCAAAATTATGCATGAGCATCCCTGGCTCTTCTTGTTTGGTGACTAAATCTACATCATTAGCAATCTCTAAATAGTCTTCAATCATTCCAGGTTTGACCTGAATTCTGGCAATCAAAATAAAAGGGTTATCGCCATTCATGCCCTCATGGTGCATAGGGTAGATTGATGAAAGCGGAATCATCGCCGCAATTAATAAAATAATTTTTTTCATAGCATCTCCTTATTGAAATTATTGATAGATTCAAGCATATTTATTTTTTAAATAACACAATATTTTTGCTTGGTATTTCACATTGCCAGGATCTAGCAGAAGCAATTACTTCGAAAGTCTCTTCTGTATAAAAAACAACATGGGTTGGATCTTTCCGGTAATACCAATCTTTAAAATTGATAGATTCATCAAAAAAATTTGTCATGACTCCAAGCCAACCTCCTGTCTCTAGCAAATCGTCAATTGTATTGAATTCTTGATGCGGATTATAAAAGTGCTCTACAGCTTCGGTGCAGGTAATGAATTGATATTTTTTATCTAAATGAGATTTTTCTGGAAAAAAATAAGGGTCGTATAATTCCATCGTAAAACCCGCCTCTCTAAACATATGCACTAGGGCAGGTCCTGGACCACACCCATAATCTAGTCCCATTGCTCCTGCTGGCAACTTTTTAACTATGGGGTTATACAGCCTTGATAGAAATGTTCTGTATTCTGAATCATAAATATCATTATTATGTTGAGCATACCTTTCCTTTTCATCTTCAAAAGGTAGATAACTTTTCCTATCTAAGAATACAACAAGGCAAGTGTTACACCTAAAGTAGTCTTTGTTATCGATTTGGTCAAATAACTCTGTATCCGATCCTTTGCAAACTGGACAGGGACCAGTATTAGATCCCAGACTTGATGGGCAATTCATGGTCAGTAAATTTTCTTAAAATCCTTACAAAACTTCTCAATGGATTGATTTACACCGCTCACCATGTCCATATTTACAAATCCATGAATATAGCCATCAAACGTGTGATGGTATGTTTGTACATCAAAACTTTTCAATAAGTCAGCATACGCATCACCTTCGTCTCTAAGCACATCAAAACCGGCAGTAATTACTACAGCAGGAGGCTGGCCGGATAAATCTTTAGAAAATAAGGGAGAAACCAGCGGATCTTTTACCAAGTCTTGGTCTTCAAGATATTGATCTCTAAACCAATACATTGATTCTTTGGTTAAGAAAAATCCATCAGCTAGCTCTTCTATGGAATCAGAGGAAAATGTTAAATCCGTAACTGGATATATCAATAATTGGGCTTTAGGGGGGCTTTTACTTTCAGATTGCCTTCTTATAGATATAGCTGCTGACAAATTTCCCCCTGCACTATCTCCACCAACGGAAATTCTTTTTGGGTCTATTCCCAGCTCCTTATGATTTTGTTCTATCCACTCGAACACAGAATCGTAGTCATTAAGTGCTGCGGGGTAAGGATTTTCTGGTGCTAGTCTATAGTCAACAGAGAAAACTTTTGCCTCTAATGTCTTTGATAAAAATCCTGTGAATATATGATGGTCCTCAATACTAAATAACACCCATCCTCCTCCATGGAGATAAATCAATGCGGGGGCATTTTTATTAATCTCATTTGTTGAATATTCTCTAACCCTAATAAAACCATCTCCACTAGCCACTTCATGATCTACATAACTCACCCCCTTAGGAAGAGATGGATTTAAGGCCTTTGCGGGCTCCTGGGCTTCTGCAAGCTTTCTTCTAATTTCTGAGGCTGTTAATGAAAAATCAACTTTTTCAGAAAAAATACCCCCCAAGCGGTTTAATAGAAATTGAAAACCTGGATCAAGTTTCCTGCCTCCTTTGGTGATAATCTGCTCTTTACCAGAGAGCCAGATTAGAATCTTACTAGGAAGCTTTAAAAATAGAGTTATTAAATATACATAAAACATTTCTTTATCTCTTGTTATTTGACTGAACCAAAAAATCTAGCATTAGAATGAATATAGGCGTCAGGATTAGGATGTTTTGACCAAACTTTTTCCCATTCCGGATCTACATCTAAATTTGCAAAAAAAGCATCTCTTTCCTCCCTATTACTATATTTTGCAACCCAAGTGATATTGGGCTGTCCATTTGGAGAAACAATAGGATTAGTTCCCTCTACTATTGCCTCTTCTCCTGTGCTTACCCAAAAATCAATAATTTCTATTCTCTCACTGCCGTAGGGCATGAAATGATTTTCAGCCCAATACACATATTCATCAAACCACTCTGCCTCTATTGTGTAATCCCTTATTTCATAAATTTCAGCTTTTAAGCCAAAAGATATTAAAAAACTTAAAATTAAGATCCTTTTCATTTTTTCTCCGTATTAATAAAGTTAACCAATACCCAAGTAAGCAAAAATTGCTGTAAACCCCATCAAATAGGCCCCTGGCATTTTTAATAAAGCTTTGTGTCTCCCTAATCCAAGGAATATAAAAAGTAGCGCCCCTAAAAGATTCAGGCCAATTACTGGGTACAGGGCAAGAGTTGTTGCAGGGTTGTAGGCAACACAAAGCAATACCGCCGACCCTACAAAAAGATAAATAGTGAAAACATGCCAACTAACCAGACTAAGGGACTTAGTTAATGGCTCTAAATTACTATCATTAATAGCGCCTATATATTTTAAATGACCTGCAATGCCGTGGAAAAGCATACCCACGAAAGATAAAAGACTTGCGATTATTAGATACCAGTATTCCATAATTCAAATAAAGTGATTAGTGATCCCTAAATTCTAATCTATAGTACGGTGAGAAATAATTTTATTTTTTAAAGGATGAGCTGACTACAGTCTAGGAGATATTTATGAAAATAACCTTTCGATATATTACATACCTAATTTTTTTAGGAGTGGTAGTTACCTCGCTCTATCTAATGAACTTATTCTCTAAGAAGCCTTTCTCATTGGATCATTTTCTTGCAAAGGAACTAATCATAAATGTCTTAGATTCTCCAGAGTATATGACCTATTTAGGTGTCTTTGATAATTATGGCCAAGTCTTAGGTCATAACAAAAAACTTTCAATAAATTCACTAGAAGATAGTGAATCTGACTATCGGGAAAGTCTGGAAACTCTCGCTACGCTTAAAAGATATAACGTTAATGACCTAACTGAAAATCAAAAAATAACCCATAAAATAGCTGTTTTCGATACTGAAAATGACATAAAAGAATTTGAAGAGTTTAGATATCACTCATATCCGTTTAATCAGATCAGTGGCAATCACCTCGGCTTAGTTGAATTTATGACTGATACTCATCCCATAAGAACTGAAAGAGAAGCGTCAGACTATATTGAAAGAGTAAAACTTTTTGATGAATCATTGAGTGCGAATCTAGTTTGGCTTGAAAAACAAAAGGAACTCGATATTTATGCACCAATATTTGTTGTTGATCATGTCATAAAACAGCTATATGAGTTAATTGGGTATAAAGATAAAGAAAATCCACTCATGAAGATTTTTATAGAAAAAATTAGCTCTTTGGGCCTGGATGAAGGTACCGAAACTAAACTTATCTCTGAACTGAGTGCAGTTATTGAATCTGATGTGAAGCCAGGGTTTCAATTGATCTTAAACTTCATGGAGGAAAACTATGAAAGTTCTAATAAAAATCATGGTGTGTGGTCTTTACCAAATGGCGATGAATTCTATGCGTTAAGATTGAGGACTTACACTACAACCAATTATACGGCTGAAGAAATACATCAAATAGGGCTTAATGAAGTGGCCAGAATAGCCAAAAGAATGAAGCAAATATTTTTAGAGTTAGGCTATGAAGTAAGTAAGCCTATTGGTCAAATGATGAACGAATTGAATGAGAATCCAGAGTTCCTATATGCGGACACTCCCGACAGAAAAGAAATTGTCATTAAAGATTACAACAAGATGGTAAAAGAAGCCGAAGAAGATGTAAGACCTTACTTTAAAAAATTTCCTAAGAGTCCAGTTGAGGTCAGAGCTGTCCCTGAGTATTCAGAAAAAACAGCTGCAGGGGGCTATTATCAAGCACCAAGCCTTGATGGATCACGACCAGGTGTTTTTTATGCAAACTTATTCGACATAAAACAAACTCCAAAGTTTGGGATGAGAACGCTTACATTCCATGAAGCGGTTCCTGGGCATCATTTTCAAATTGCCCTAAATCAAGAGAATGAAAATTTAACTTTATACAGAAAATTAGGCTATAGGACTTCAGCTTATACCGAGGGGTGGGCACTATACTCTGAGCAATTAGCTGTTGAAGTGGGGATGACAAAAAATCTATACGATGAATTGGGTGTGCTGCAAAGTGAAATGTTCAGGGCCAATAGGTTGGTAGTGGATACAGGCATGCACTACAAAAGATGGACTAGAGAAAAAGCTATGGACTATATGAAGAAAACTACCGGAATGTCAGATACTGAAGTGAGGGTTGAGATAGAGCGGTACATAGTTTGGCCTGCGCAAGCCACAAGTTACAAAATGGGTATGTTGCAAATATTAGAGTTAAGAGATAAAGCTAAAAATAAAATGGGAGGTAAATTTGACCTCAAACAATTTCATTCTATTGTTTTAGATCAAGGGATTGTCCCATTATTTATTTTAGAAGACTTAATAGACGAATGGATAGAAAGAGAAACTTCTCAAAGCTGATTTCTTCTACATACAAACAAGCTTGTTTGCCTTTATCTCAATTCGCCTGAAAGGGATAAATTATTTTTTTTAAATGCGACTATGAGGACTACACTTTGTAAAAGGAACATAGAACCAAAAAAGAATACATTTAATGGCAACATCAAAATTTCTGGCTCAGGAATACCCTCTCCTACTGGCTCTCCACCATAAAGAGGCATAAAAGCAGCTCCTAAAACAAAACCAAAATGGATACACAGACTTAATAAACCTCCAAGCATTTCTTTATTCTTAGACCATAGTAAAAAGATACCCAAAGAAAAAACTAAAAAATTAGTAGAGAGACGCCATGCTTCATGGACCCTAGCATGGGAGTCCCAATCTGGATTTAATAAATGTGAGGTATTAACGTCAACTAAGACAGGAAGAATACCTCCGCCAATCAAGCAAAGGGTTGTTAAATACTTAGTCATTATTAATTCTTTCTTTTAAATTCTCTATTAAGCAAAAAATTATTATAAAGTACTTATTGTGGAAAAAGTTGATGTTGCAATTATTGGGGGCGGTCCTGGCGGAGCTACTTTAGCCAATATCTTAGCCTCAAGAGGGATTTCTACAGCGCTGGTTGAGAGACAAAAAGATTTTTCTAAGGAGTTTAGGGGCGAGGGATTAATGCCGAGCGGCAATGAAGTATTAGAACAAATTGGTTTTAATTTAGATGATGTAGATTATAGAAAGGTAGAGGAAATAAATCTTTTTTATAAAGGTGAGCTAGAGGCTAATCCCGAAATAGAATTTTTAAAAAAAGGAGAACTTCGATGGGTCTCCCAACCTCAGTTACTAGAAAAATTAATAAAAAATGCTTCCGGTTTTGATAATTTTATCTTCTATAGAGGATACAAAGCACAAGATTTAATTTATAACGAAGATAGAGTTGATGGAGTGTTGATAGCGAGTGGCAACCATGAGGTTTCTATAAAAGCGAAAGTAGTCATAGGCTTTGATGGAAGAACTTCAATGGTGCGCAGAAAACTAAAGTTTGAAGTAAAAGAATACAAGCTTCAGCCGGATGTTTTGTGGTTTAAAATTCCGTATCCTAAAAAATTCTTACCTGGATCTCAGGCTTTTTTTAGTTTATTTCCTAAATCCTTTTTAGTTGCCGTTCCAGTGTATGACGAAAAATTACAAGTGGGGTGGATAATTCCTGCAGGTAGTTATGGGGAATTAAGAAAAAAGGGTCAAGAGAAATGGATACAGTATATTAAAGAGAAATCTCCTAAGGGCTTTGCCGATCATCTCCAAAAATGTCTAGATGAAAAATTAATTTCAGACCCTTTTATCTTAAAAATGACACTTGATAGAGTAAAGAAGTGGAACAAGAAAGGCGCCTTATTACTAGGAGATGCTGCTCACACTATGAATGCTGTTGGAGGGCAAGGTTTAAATATTGCCTTAAGGGATGCCGTTGTGTGCGCAAATCATCTTGTTCCTTTGATGAGTGGCAATCCGTCTAGTGCCTCCTTGGATAAAGCTTTTGATGCAATCGAAAGGGAGAGGATAAGTGAAGTAAGGCAAGTACAGGAAATTCAGTCCAGACCTCCAAAATTTATCACGCTGAGTGAGTTTTCAGTTCAATTAATAGTCCCCATTTTAAGGTTCGTTTTCAGGTTTAATTTCATGACTGCTTTGAGAGAGGCAACAATAAAAAGAATGTCTCGCGGGTTTAGTGAAGTAAAATTAAAAATCTAACCTTGTGTACTTAGATGCCTTTCCTTCGACCTAAACCAAACTACTATCTATTAGAACAGCTATTAGTAAAGCAGGTTCAGTGCCATTATTGACCCAGGCGTGATTAGTTCCTCTTTGGACTACAATATCATGAGGATTTACTTTAATTTCCTCTTCGTCGAGAATCAGAGTCACATCTCCCTTTAGTAGGATAATGTAATCAATAGTATCAGTTTCATGCATAGCTGCATTTCTAGAAGTATCTACACGATGATGAGCGGCACCCATTTTTTCAAAAGCAGCAGCCGTCGAAGCCTCGATTACTTCTTGTGGCACACCCTCTGGGATGGGGTTAATTTGAAAATATCTAATTTTTGTACCACCCTTAGAAGGTGACAATAAAACATCTATATCAGCCCTATCTTTTAGAGACTTCGTATCAAAGCCCTCTCCATCAGTATTCCATATCTCATATAGCCCGCCGGCATCTTCACCAAGTGATCTAGATGGAGGCCCATCAATTGAAACCACAGACTTTCCGTTCTCATTATGTCCCGTTACGATTCTTCTCATTTTTTTTCTCCCTTAAAATTATATTAACCATGTAAGCATGGAACCACAAATTAAATGCGCTCAGGTAATAAAATAGACTTAGTTTACGGCTTTAATGGCAGGAATCGCATTCAACTTTTCTGCAAAGTCTGTAGTTTTTATAGTGAGAGATAGCCACTAATAATGCACCAATGGTAGTCAGAATCTTTTCCCCTACTTCACCCCAGATCTGTGCTCCTAAAGTGACTGCAAGAATAAGACTTAGCGTCCCTAAAAGACCAAAACATAAATATCTATATGAGTAATGATTTCTTACGCCGGCGACTAAAGCATAAATACTAACGGGAATAGCTATAAATAAAATACCGTAATGTATTAGTTCATTATTGTAGGAAAGTGATAAGTAACCTGAAAGAAAGACTAAAAAAGAAGGAACTAACAGGCAGTGCAATAAGCATAGAACTGATAAACTAATTGCAGTTTTGTCAGAGTATTCTTGTGTTGTTCTCATATTTTTAAACTAGGACGAAGAACCTTAATTTATTAAGTTTAAGATTACAAATAATATTATTGGTAATTCTTTCTGGCTAAAAGGAATTTATCAACGATATTAAGTCGATCACTGTAGATACTCTCTCCATTAACTAAAACTGAGATTTTTACGGAAAAGGCTCCTGCTACGAAAACTTCGATCGATTGAATACTTTCTGAAAAACCATCATGTTTTAGCATAGGTTTTTTTGTGTCAGGTAGCATTTCTGTACTTTGGTCCAAAAGTTGACCGTCAATGTAAAGATCTGCAGAACCAGTCATGTTCCAATCCCACCAGTTGGTAACTAAAATGGCATGATCTCCAAATACCATTTCCCATTTTTTTAAGTTCTTTTGTTCCATACTGCTTAATTTAATATTAAGAAAGCTCTCCTTTGTCCGCTAGTCTTTTGTTGAACCAAGCGAAATAAAGAAGGCTAGAAATTATTGATAAAGCAATCACTAATGGGCCATATATTTCGAATAAAACAAAAGTTACAGTGCCTAATAGAGCAATCAAACCGTATTCAGCATAACTCTTTAAATAGCCCTCTTGAAATGCAGCTCTAACGATTAAATAATTCCCTGGCAGATACACAAGAATCGAAGTAATTAAGCCGGGACTAAAATCATTGAAGTAGAAGCTAAAAAATATATGAAAAAATGCATTAATAACTTCAATAGTAAAGAGTACATACAAAATTACATAAGCGCTTGCTCTATTATCTTTGACCAGGTGAAGAAGAGCAAAAACTACCAATACACAAACTAATATAGATAGGATTGCTTCAGTTGATAAGGCAGCAGCAGAGTGATTAAAATACTTTAATTTCCATTCTATAAAATTGAATATTATGTGTTCTTCAAAATGATGAATAGCATATAACAACGGTCCCAAGACAATTAGATTATTAAATTTTTTCATAAATCCTTTTATTAAGTTTTTGGTGCCTACCGAGAAGCGGCTGCAAGAGGACGATAAAGGACGGTGACACCGCCAATCTGATCAATGACGTCAGCATTAAGCTGAGCTTCTATTTTTTTTCCTTGCTCGAAACGTTCATTTTTATCAGCCCCTCGGATTCCAATCTTAATCAATTCGTGGGCGTTTAAAGCTATATCAATCTCGGCGAGGACCGCATCCGTAAGGCCATGTTGGCCAATCATGACGGTTGGTTTTAGTGCGTGTGCTTTTGCCTTTAACGCTTTCTTTTTTATATTAGACAGAGATTTTTTCATTATCTATATTATGAAGATCTAATTTATATTTACCCGGGTCTTTATTAAGCTTCCGAATTGTCTCTTTCAGATTGTTTTTTAAAACGTTCGCCACGTTCTTTGGCAAGCTTAAGTGCTGCTTGTGTCTCAGCCTCAACCTCATCTCTTTGCTTCTGACGCATCTCTGAGTATTCGTCAGCCCACCAACGTCGAGTAACCTGTGGAAAGGTGCCCATCCTATTTACACTAGCATTAGCTCCTCTATCTCGCCCTGACTCGTAACCCGCAGCTCCCATTGAGTCTGCCTCCAATTTTCCGAAGGGCACTAGATCTCCTTCCATTTTAGGTAATAGAAAGTAAGGCATGGACACTCGTGTTTCGCCTTCAGGAATCAGCGTAGTATTCACTCTGTGTAGTGTTGCCGAATATCGTCCCTCGCTTAAATGCATTAGGGTTCCGCCAGTATTAACTATGACTGAACCAGGAATTACAGGTACATCGTAGTTACCAGGCGCTGTTCGACAAGTAACAGGAGCATCTATCCATTGCCCTTCCCCGGCAACTACCTGTAGACCAGGTCTATCATTGATCAAAAGAGCCATAAACGGAGGTCCGTCGATATGTGCACCTACATTATTACTTTCAAACTTTTTGTACTCTTGTCGAACATTTTCTTGATCTTTTTCTGCAAAAGCATCGAGACCATAATTGTGATTAAGACTGGCTGCCAGATCTGGATTATCAAAGTCGAAATATTCTCGAAATGAAGTTACGTCTTCCCCCAAGGACTCGACAATAGCCTCGCCCAACTCATGAGTTAAACGGTGGTAACAAGCATTCAGCTCATCGATTAATGGCTTAAAGCCTGGTATTGAACCTGACTCCGGCCATGTATTAGGTCCGCGAAAGAGGCGTCGGTGGATTGGTTGAGTTTTATCATCGTAGTCACACAAAGGTTCTTGTTCAAAACCATACTGAAAAGCCTCTATGACCTGTCCATGACCACGATCAGCTGGAGTTGGCAAACTGTAACCACGGAAGTAAGGCGTATTAGAGATATGTGCGGTTTTTTTTAAATCCATGGGTGAGTCGAAAAATCCTCGAACTTCGCTAAATGCCCGCTGTTGAAATTCATCAGACAATCCAGGCGCATTAGTAAGCACCATAAATCCATATTCAGACAACGCATAAGAGAGATCTTTAAAAAATCGATCAGGATTTGATTCTCGGTCCAACCAATCTACCTTGGGCAACTCTAAACTAGTTGCTTTGTTCTCCGTTATCTCCGTCATGTGTTATTTCCCCAATGAAATTATTCTACAGCCACTGACTTTAACAAAATAGAGAATTAAATCTTATGATTTATTTTGTATGTAGAGCAAGCCAGACTCTCATTTACCCACTCTCTTTCTAAATCCCTTTTCTTTAAACTATTCTGTGATTATTAATTCACTAAAGAGATTTATTAAAAAGCTTCCATTGCTGGACATTGCTACTTGCACTCAGCACAAGCAATCCAGCAAAAATTCCTAAATTTTTAACAAAGTTTTGTAATTCATGTCCCGCATCTGTATTTGGGTACTGATTCCAGAAATCATGCATCCCAAAGTTTATAAAGAGGGTTAAGACAGCAAGAATTACGGCAGACTCTTTTATGCGATAACCTGTGACGAGCATTAACCCCAAAACAACCTGCAATAGAATTGTTATTGGTAAGAGAATGGTTACAAAAGGTATGTTGTGAAGGGTCATATATTCAACCATAAAACCATAACTTGGTATTTTTGTGATGCCTGGATACAAGAAATAAAGGCCGAGCAATCCTCTTCCAATAGTGATAAAAGTTTTTTCCATTAGTTTCTCCCAATTCCAATAAGAATATTAGGCCAAATTTTCTACTCTCCCGTAACAGAGGATACTTAGCCCAACCAAGAATTTATAATTTGAATATCTCATCTAGAAGAAACATCTCAACACCGCCTGTTATTTTATCTTGTGACATTGCTTCCGCTGTTGCAGGATCATTAAATATTCTTACGAACTCGTCAGGATTGTTAGTTTCAAAAACAGAAATTACTGTTTTATCATTTGCTGCGCCCATATAAGCAAAAGACACACCCTGGCTCTTAAATAAATCTGCATGTGTTTTAAATTTTTCTCTCCAATGATCAACACTTTCTACTTCTGCTCTTATTGCTATTAGCATTATATCTTCTCCTTTTTAATTTTCTATTGTGAGCCATTTTACTGATGCTGATTAAATAGAAGCTTCATAATTTCCTCTTCAAAAGCGCGTAACCTATTAAGCCGAAAATAATTTCTGTAAATAGATAAAAAATAAAGATTGGACTAGGTAAACCGTCAATTAAGATGCTTGCAACCCTTCCTGAGGCTATTCCGGCCATGAAGATTGTTAAACTCCATAGGGCAGGTAATTGGAGATTAGAGTTATATGCACCTGATATCCAAAAAATTACTAAGGCTATATATAAACCTGAAATTGCTCTTAAAATATTTAATAAATTTGTATTAGTTACTTCTATATCGTACAAAAAAGGCATTGTAAGGCTTGGTAAAAATCCGTATCCCAAAGAAACAGAAAATACACCAATAGCTACAAATACTAAAAAAAAGGATTCTTTTTTTATCATAATCTTTCCCTGAAAAATGAATTTAATTTAATTTACTATAATCTCAGAATAAATAGAAATCACAACCCTTTATTTATAGCGTTTTAAGAAATAATGAGCTGAGGAATTACTTCACGGTTACGGAGTTGTTTATAGCCGTTACTGGGTAAGACTGTTGGTCCAATGGATACAATTCTTTAATTTTTTTGGCTTCTCTTAGCCCTGTGTTTAAAGCACCATGAGTAAAGGCATACTCTAGGACGCTTGTTGCCTCGCCGGCAAAAAATATTTTATTTTGAACTGGGCTGGCTAATTCGGTTCGCAATTTTAAGTCGTCTTGATTGTGCCCAGGAGCCGAGTAAGATCCTAGTATGTATGGCTCCATTCCCCACCGCGAAATTAAATGTGCTTCTGGTTCAGGAATATCATTACCATAAGCTACTTTTAACGATTTCATAGCCTCTTCTAGAATATAATCATCTGTTTCTTTTTCCATATTTCTTGAGAACTCTCCAGAAAAGAAAGAATAAACTACTGGCTCATTTACCATTACCTCACTGCTAAACCAGGTGGTGAAGGCATGCCTGTCCTCCCTCTCTATAAAAAAGTTTTCCACATTGCCCCAGAAGTTATATGGAAATTTAAATATAACTTTATTTACGCTTCCCCAGCTTATGCTATTAATGGCTTCCTTCTTTTCCACCGGCAAATCAGGGATAAACTCAATAAGGTTTTTTTGTAAAACGCCAAGAGAAACACTTATAACCACTACATCAGCCATATAGGCTTTGTCATTTGCAAAAACCTCTATCTTGTCAGATAAATAATTAATTTTAGAAACAGGGCTGTTCAGCTTTATATCAAGGCCCTTAGATAAATGATTGGTAAATTGATCAAAGCCGCCGAAAACCTCTTCATCATCTCCAGCATCCTCCATGTATGCGTATTCAGATATTAAAGCACTAACAGGTATATTTTCTTCATCTTCTGCGGCTCCTAACTCTAGCTGCTGGAGAAATGCCTTAAGAACAACATCTGGAGCAAATGATAATAAGCCCAGGCTTTTTAATAAACCTATAACATCCCCTAAAGTCGAAGATGGCTTGACGTATGAAGCAATGTAAGCAGCAAGCCCTACCCTGAATTCAATTTTTTCAATGTCCTCTTCTGATAATGTTACGACTTTTCCTTCTTTGTTGAATAATTTGAAGTCCGATGTATCTAATGTGCTGATATTTGTTTTTAAGCCCAACTCATCTTTCAGAGACATGAGTAAATTGCCCTCTACCTGATTGCTATGAATCCAGTTTGCTCCTCTTTCCAATGGAAATCCTAAAGATCTGTCTGTGTCTATTCTTCCACCAATTTTATTTCTAGCCTCAAGAACAGTTACTTTATAACCTGAGTCTTGTAAATCTCTTGCCACGCCCAGTCCTGATATTCCTGCTCCAACAACCAGTATTTTTAAGCCTTCGCTTTCAGAAAAAGCATAAAAAGGTTGCAGCAAAATATATGCAAATAGAACTTTTATAAAAATCTTAATAAAAAACCTCCAACTGAATAATGACTATAAACCACTCTACTGTTACTGGGTGTTTTCGAGCAGTGATTTAATTTCACCCTTTATTTTGGATGTGCAGCGTGCCTGGCAAAATTGCTATTAGTATTATTAATGTTCCCCAATAATCGCCACCTAATGATTTACCGGAAATGTAATCGTTGATACCGTATCCAATTAAAAATAGCACACACCCTAAATTAAGGTAAAACATCATTTTTTTGAGAGTTAATTTTTTAATCACGATTCAAATCCACTCCACAGTTACTGAGTGTTTTACAACAGTCAATTAGTTTTCGAGGGATTGTTGTTTCGTATCTTTTTTCTTTGCCCATTTTGCGATCAAAATCCAAGAATATGCTGTCACCGCAATCGTCAGAATTAACCAAATGTAAAAATTTATTTCCATAATTATCTCCTGTTAATTTACTGTTGTGAATTACTCCACAGTGACTGATTGTTTTTGGGTGTAACTGTTTTCTTCTTCATGAGAATAGTTCCCTTATTCCAACCAAGATCCAAATTAAAATTGTAAAACTTATTAAGACGATAAGGAACCATTTTCCAAACTTCAAAAATCTTCTACTTCCTTCTGGTCCACTAAAGTATCTATCGAATCTATCAAAAAAATAAACTAATAGAAATAAACCACCAAATATAACAACAATAAATAAAATGATTTCTTGGATAGGAGTATTGATCAATGAAATAAAGAATTCTTTTATTTTGATAAACAAATCATTCAGTGTCATATTCATACTCGATTTAATCATCCCATCTATACCATTTATTATTTTTTTCAAAAAAACTCTCAATGAAATTCCTCTTATTTGGATATTTTGAATAAAAATAGTCAACTGAATCTATAAATCTTTTGTGTTTATCTTCCTTACTCGAAGGGAACCAACCATTGAGTATGAGAGGGAAGTGTCTTCGATGATCATAGTCATCACCTTTTTCTTCAAACCCACCAATTCTTTTGTAAAAAACACTCCAACGACCTGGTTCAGGACAAACAATATTATCTTCTTTGATCTTTAATAATATTTTTTCTAGTTTTTCCATTTAGAATCTGAATTCGTATAGTTACAACCAGAGAGTTAATATAAGAAGAGATCCAAGAATTATCATTCCCCAAAAAATACTCACTAGTGTTGAGAGTTTTTGTTCTTCTATAAATCTCTCTTGATTTGTTCTTACTTCTTCCATTCTTTCTTTCATTAAACTCTCTTCATGATGATCATCATCTTCATAACTTTTATCATCATCGTGATCACTAATGAATTCTTCCATTTCACGTTGTTCTCTTTCAAATCCTGTTTCTGTCAGATCAAAGTTACCTACTTTTTTTTCTGTCATTATCGAGAAAACTTGTCCAAAACCATTTCTCATTGAAACGGATTCTAATAATTTTTCATCGAATTCTTCTTTGTTTATGATGTCTCTGTCGTTATTAAAAATCTTTATTTCTCCAAATTCAGTTCCTATATATTCTGACCACTCAGAATAGAGACCATTAACTTTTGTTAAAGTAGTCCTGATACGAATTCTTTCTAATCCTCCACCTAAACAAATCTCTTTCAACTCCTTAAATCTTTCGTTAGTTAAATTGAATTCAAGAAAAAATTCTTCTTCGTTATTTATATCCACACCTACATCACCTCTTATTCCTCCAAGAGTAAAGTATTCTTCTCCGTCATCTCCTCTTGGTCGTATGTTCACACTTAATGTTTTTTGTTTGTGAGAACTTCCAAAAATTGAAAGTGATGGTGTACCTCTAGAGTTAACTGTTCCTTCTTCTAAAAACCCTTCTCCAGAGATGAACTCAAGACTATCTAATGTGTTTTCCTGTTTTACAGTAAGGAATTTTTCAACTTCTTGTCGAAAGTGTGTATTAAATGAGAGAGAGGATAATGAGATTACTAAAGAACCATATTCTCTTATTGGGTACCATTTTTTAGTAGATAGTGTCTCCCCTTGTTCATCTACAATGATGAAATAATAGTCTTGGTTTCTTGAACCTTCTTCTTTGAAAAGTTTGAGTTTTTCGGGGTAATCTTTATCACTCATAGGTTGAGATTATCAGATTCAGTGAAAACTATTACGAAAAATATTATTTAACTGGATTACATCGATAGTTTATCTCGGGGTAAGTTTCCTTGTACTGTTGAACAATTCTTTCACATTCAATCCCATCATCTATCCAACCAAAAACCAATAATACTTTGTACCATTCACCTGAAGTAATCCTATCTTCTTGTTCCATCCAGACTGAATCCTTTTGACTATTACTTGATTCTACAAAACTAGTTAATTCATCTTTGTCTTCAATAGAACATGAAACTAAAAGAAAAAGAGAACTTATTGAAATAATAATTTTTTTCATACTAACTAGATTATCAGGTTTAGTAATGAGAGTTTAGAATAAAGGTTCGGTCTTATAACATTGATACTCATAATCATACGTAAAGATAATTTCTCCGTCTGGTTCCGTATAAACTAATTTTTCATCCAATCTTCCGGTTATCCTATGAAAATCATAGTCTCTGTATTGAGATGTACCACTTGTACCTAGTTCGTATATATTGTCATTATTGTAATCCTCTACGAAATCCATCTCATTCCCGTCGAATACCACCTTATCTTTACTTCGATTAATTTCTAGTCCTCTTATTCTTTCACCTTTTTGAAATGTTTGAACTTCAATATAGTCTTTACTTAATGACAAGGTATCACAAGAAAAATACAGTGTTTTTGTTTCAGAAAAAACAGAAAAACTTAGAATTGATAGAAAGATAAAAAATGACATCGATATTTTATTCATACTCAATTTAATCATCATAGGTCTGAACTTTAAACTTACGTTGTTTTAACTCTTTCCAGTTACAAAAACGTGTTGTCCATTCTATGGGTGTTAAATATTCTTCTTGTTCTATTTTTGTTAACTCCTCTTCGGTGTATTTGGGTACATAGGTACCGGTTTCATCCACTTTAGATTGATATCTACAAGTGTATTTCTCCCAAATCTTTCTCGGTTCACTAAAGTCATATTGACCCTTTTCAATATTAGTATGTAGGTATGATTTAAAGTGTTCTAAATCAACATCTTGTTCTAAAAATTCTGAGGGTTTAAGTTTTAAACTAATTTCTGTTCTAAATTCATCACTGAGATATATTTCATAAACCCCAAAACTATAGTCGTCATATTTTTTGGAATGAAAGAAGTAACCAAAACACTCTACTCCATCAACATTCTCATCAAACAACATTAACTTATCAAAATCATCGTCTCTAAAACTCTTTTTTACACTTCTTTCAGGTTGATTGGTTTTTTCAGGTTTGTTGGTAGAAATACACTCACCATTTTCCCAAGTTTCAGTTCTTATAATGGAACCGTCCTTCTCATAGTAGGTTAAGGTTCCGTGTTCTAATCCGTCTTTAAAGTTTGTTTCTATCCACAACTCTCCTGAAACATAATGGAAACAAGAGGGTCCATGAAGTTTCCCGTTCTTGTAGTTTTGTCTAATAAAACTTTCTTCTTCTTCATCTAAATAAAGATATTCACCATCTGGGATTACTTCTAACTCAGAAGGGTTTTGATCCCATCGTGGTTTTATATCTTCACTCGAAGAAACAACTTCTTTATCTTTATTCTTTAGAAAAAGTGTTTTAATTTTGGTCAGTAGACTCATCTATCTCAATCTCAGATAGAAAGAAAATATTTTGTGGTAAAACCTTACTTTTGGTAATTCACTAACGAATTTTACAAATTTCTCATGTTCTTCTTCATGAATTCTTATTTCATTAGGATCTTT
This sequence comes from uncultured SAR86 cluster bacterium, assembly GCA_938075195.1. Classification (GTDB taxonomy): domain Bacteria; phylum Pseudomonadota; class Gammaproteobacteria; order Magnimaribacterales; family Magnimaribacteraceae; genus Magnimaribacter. The sequence goes on along the minus strand of CALJGK010000057.1, from coordinate 4,354 downwards.
TTCACCTAACGGTATCATTCTCTGTTGAACAATCATTCCATCTGGATTCAGGAATAAGTTTAGTTCTCTTTTAAATGTATGAATCAAACTTACGAATTCATAAGGTCCTCCTTCTTCAAAAGAGTCAGTCTCACGATAATAAACCCTACCGTTACTTAAATCGACAGAATAACCATTTTGTAAAAGAACATTTAATCTCCAGAGAACTGAATTTGTTTCTAATCCAAAACTATCTTTAATGGTCATTCTCTGATTATATTCTATCTTTTCAATCCATGGGTTGGTGGTTAAGTTTTAATGTTCCAATCTCAATTGGATATCTTTGATTTCTTTGTTTCTCAATACGATTATTTCTTTGGTTTCTTCTTTTCAAAACAGAATGAACTGATGTGTTGAACCACTTCTTACCTCTTGGAGTTTTGATTCCCCAGGAATTGAGTTTGTATGAGATTTTCCTATAACCTAAACCCTTTTCCTCATGAAGATACCTGATGAGTTGGTATAAAAGTTCTTGTTTCTTGGAGAATTTACGATCTGGGATTAAATCGTTGGATGAGAGAGTAATTGTAAATTCTAAGTGAGAAGAAACTTCCCATAAAGGGTAACACCCAAATTCATTCAACTGTGACTGACTTGGCCAAATTTCTTGGCTGATCAATGTCTGTACCCTTCAGTATTGCTACATGGTAAGCGAGAAGCTGAAGAGGAATAGAATAAATCAGTGGAGCAATAAGTTCCGGGACTTCTGGAAGTTCGATAAATTTAGTGATGGATTCGTCATCATGATGTGCTTCTGAATGGCCAAATACATAAAGTTTTCCGCCTCTCGCTCTAACCTCTTCCAAGTTTGACTGCAATTTTTCTAATAAATCATCATTTGGAGCTACGGCCACAACAGGCATTTCTGAATCCACCAAAGCCAATGGGCCATGTTTAAGCTCTCCTGCAGGGTAAGCTTCTGCATGAATATAAGATATTTCTTTTAACTTTAAAGCACCTTCCATGGCAACTGGATAATGAATCCCGCGACCCAAGAAAAGAGCATGTTCTTTTTGATCAAAGTCCTCTGCCATTTCTATTATTTGATCTTCTAATTTCATGACCGCATCCAAAGAATCGGGAAGTGCCCTTAATGAATTATTAATCGCGTTCTCGGCTACAGATGAAAGCCCATGATGTCTTCCAAGGATTAGAGTGAGCATCAATAAGCCAACAAGTTGAGTAGTGAAAGCTTTAGTGGATGCCACACCTATTTCCGGCCCTGCTTTCGTTAAGAAAACCAAATCTGATTCACGAGCAAGTGAGCTCGAGGGGACATTACATATACCTAGACGTGAAAGGTAACCGGCATCCTTGGCTGCGCTTAGGCAAGCCAAAGTATCTGCCGTCTCGCCAGACTGAGATATGGTTACAAATAAGGTATTCGGGGCCACGACCTTATTTCTATATCTAAATTCACTGGCTACTTCAACGCTACAGGGCAGGCCTGCAAGTCCTTCTAACCAATATTTTGCTACGGTGCCCGCATGAAAGCTTGTACCACAAGCGACGATCTGAACAGCTGCTACATTTTTAAAAATCTCTGGTGCGTTAGGGCCGAAAATCTCTTCTTGGACGCCAGACTCAGTCAGCTGACCCTCCAAAAGCCCTTTAATCTTAGCGGGCTGTTCGTTTATTTCTTTTAACATGAAATGTCGGTACTCACCCTTATCTACTGTCTCACCAAGGGATTTAGCAACAACTACCGGTCTATCCACTTGTTTATCTTCAAGATTCCAGTATGTGACATCAGTTGCTGAAATTTCCGCAAGATCACCTTCTTCTAAAAAAACAAAATTTTCTGCAAAATCAGCTAGTGCCAGTTGGTCCGAGGCAATAAAGTTTTCTCCAAAACCCATACCTATAACCAGAGGGCTTCCTTTTCTTGCAGCGGCCAATATGCCTGGTTCACTTTTACATACAGCTCCTATGGCATATGCTCCCCTTAGATCTTTGACGGCAGCCTTTAAGGATTCAACCAAAGACAAATTACTGTCGGTCATTTTTGCGTGGATCAAATGGGCAATAACCTCTGTATCAGTTTCTGATTCAAATACATATCCTAAGGCCTTGAGTGTGGTTCTAATTTCTTGATGGTTCTCAATAATTCCATTATGAATTACGAAGACTTTGTTATTAGAGTGGTGCGGATGAGCGTTGGCTTCTGTTGGAAGCCCGTGCGTAGCCCATCTTGTATGAGCGATCCCGGTATTACCATTAACTGGATTTAAGCCAATTGAATTTTGGAGCTCTGCAACTTTTCCGGTGCTCTTAAAAACCTGAATTTGTTCTTTTTCATCGAAAATGGCTAAGCCAGCAGAATCGTAACCCCTGTATTCTTGACGCAATAACCCGATGAGTAACTTGTCTACAGAAGGTTTATTTGACGCAACACCTATGATTCCACACATTTTTTATTTCTTTTTTGGCAAGTTTACCTGCTTTCCTCGACCTACTGCTAATTTTCCTTTTGGGACATCTTTAGTTATTACCGAACCGGCTCCTGTATAACTGCCCTCTCCAAGGTGCAAGGGCGCAACGAGTGAACTATTAGACCCAATAAACGTTCCATCTTCAATGATGGTCTTGTGTTTATTTTTACCATCATAATTGCAAGTTATTGTTCCGGCACCAATATTCACTTTTTGTCCTAGCGTAGCGTCGCCAAGGTAGGTTAAATGTTTGCCTTTCGACCCTTTACCTATATTACTTCTATTTGCCTCAACAAAATTTCCAAGCTCCGCACCTTCACTTAATTCTGTGCCGCCTCTTATTCTTGTAAAAGGTCCAAGCTTACAATCTTTTCCAACCATGCAATCTTCTATAACGGTATTTGCATATACTGTCGTGTTATCTTTGATCGTTGAGTTGGCAATCAAACAGTTTGGTCCAATAGTCACATTTCTTCCAATGACATTGTTTCCTTCGAATACATTATTGATATCAACAAAAGAACCTTGTCCGATTTTGGTATCGCCTCGTATATCCAACCTTGCCGTATCAGCAACCGTTACCCCTTTTGCTAAAAGGGTTGAGGCATTTTTTTTCTGTAAAGCTCTTTCCAGGTCATGTAGTTCTTGTCTGTTGTTAGCCCCTCCAACTTCATAGGCATCACAAATGGTTGCACCAACCTTGATTGAAGATATATTTGCAATCTCTACCAGATCTGTAAGATAGTATTCTTTTGCGGCATTTTGATTTTTTACAGCGGGTAAAAGCTTTTGAAGTAAATCTGATTTAACCGCCATAATGCCTGAATTAACTTCTTTAATTTGTTTCTCTTGATTGGTGGCATCCTTGTGTTCAGTAATTTTTTGAACGCTGTTTTTAGATCCTCTTATGATCCTGCCATAACCTGTAGGATCGTCCTTAATAAAAGTTAATAAAGACAAGTTGCCCTTTGCGGCAGAATTGATCAATTTCTTTAAGGTTGTTTTTTGCACTAAAGGCACATCTCCATAAAGAATTAAACTTATTGAGTTCTTTTTAAGAAAGGGAAGTGCTTGTTTAACAGCGTGCGCTGTTCCCAACTGCTTTTTTTGGTGAATAAAATTAATTTTTTTTGAAGATAAGATACCTGCTTCTACGTCTTTTGCCTTATGGCCAACAATAATGGAGGTGCGGGATTTTGGGAAAGAATCGATGGTATTGATTAAGTGCTGAATCATGGGCTTACCAGCCAAGTTAGCTAGTACTTTAGGAGAATCTCCTCCCATTCGAGTGCCTTTACCTGCTGCTAATATTATAAAATCTATATTCATAGGAGGTTTATAGTAGAGCAAAATGCCAACATCCTCAAAAAAGGTCTGGGCTATCTACTTTTTTCTGAGTTTTTGAAGAGACTTGAGTCTAGCGGCAGCCTCTGCCAATTGTGCTGCAGCTAAAGAATAATCCAAATCTGCTTTTTGGCCTTCAAGTTCTTTTTCTGCAAGTTCTTTGGCTTTTTCAGCTTCTGCTTCGTCAATATCGGAGGCTCTTTCTGCAGTATCAGTAAGAACCGTTATAGATCCAGGCTGAACTTCCAAGAACCCACCAGAAGCATAAAATACTTCTTCGGTTCCACCTTCCATAGTCAGTCTTAATGGCCCTGGCTTTAAGCTGGTTAGCAGCGGGGCGTGCCTTGGTGTTATGGCGACTTCGCCTGCACCTCCATCAGCAATTAGCATTTCTATATCGCCCGAGAATAACTCTCCTTCGGGGCTAACTATGCTGCAACTGATTACTGACATCTTTATGCTTGTTTAGCCTTTTCTACAACTTCATCAATTCCGCCTGCCATGAAGAATGCTTGTTCAGGAATATCATCATAATCACC
>CALJGK010000056.1 GCA_938075195.1 uncultured SAR86 cluster bacterium | reverse complement strand
TGGAAGAGGAAGCAAAGAGAGATAAAAAATTAGCTGAATTATCATTCATAAGCTCTATAGACTAACAACTTGCATATCTATTGCATTTTGACCATTAATAACAATTTTTTCTTTGATATCATTGAAATCAATTTCTTCATTAAGAGAATAGGCAATTAATACCTTGCCTTTACTTAAATCAACATCTATTTTTTTTACTTTTTCATCTTTATTGAAAGTTTTTTCTATGCCTCTGGCACAAAAGTCACATACCATTCCTTGCACATTTACAATGGCAACTTGTGCATCTTCAAGCCCTACAAGGAATTTATCAAATCTATCAGGATCAACTGCTAATTTCTTTCCATCTATCATTTTTTCGTGGATATGACCTTCATGAGAATGATGATCTGTGTCACTAGCATTAGCTGTGCTCAAAAATGAAATAAGTGCTAATAATGTAGTTAATATTTTTATCATAATTTTTTCCTCAAAATCTATACATAAGATGCGCATCCCATTCAGATACATCGCTATAACCAAACTCTATAAGAACATTGCCCTTAAAAAATTTTAATACTGGATAATTTGACCATTTCTTATCCAAAGAATTTTTTTTTGCTTTGAACATTAACCAAGTATGAAAATCTCCGTATTCTCCTAGGTAAGGTGCAATACCCAACTGAATATATTTTTCTTCATAGTCATTAATTTGATTTTCGACCTGCTTGAATCCAAATCCTACGAAAAATCTTCTTGTTTCCCAATCACCATGAACACCATAGAAATTATTGCTAAGCCCCGTTGTACTTATTCCTGATTGAAAATATAAATTCCTTTGAGATAACTCAGTATTTTTTCTATTAATTAAATAAGTAAGTCTTGTATAAGAATAACTATCACCAATAACCTTATCGTCTAGACTTTCAATCCCAATGGAGTATTTGTAAGAAGGGGAATAATGGTAGTAGAAAGAATCTTTCATATTATTTGAATGTCCCATGAGAGTTGAGCCTCCAGAGTATGAAATAGGTCTTGCATCAAGACCAAATGATGCAAGACCTATAATTAATATAACTCTTATACCCATAGGGGGTATTTTAGCATGAAACGCTTAGCTATATATTTTAAATTTTTTATTAAGAGAAAGATCTTTGAATGAGTAACTGGAGATTTTCATGTATTTCATCTGAAATGCTTAAATGTCCATGCTCTGGATATATTTTTATCTCTGAATCTTTAACTATCTCGGCAGTATGGTGCGCATGAGCAACTGGGACAATAGTGTCAGTTTCTCCGTGAATTATATTAACTGGACAAGACACATTATTTACTTCAAAGCTTGACCAGCCTTGAGCTGAGCAATCCGCTAATCTGTCATCAGCATATCCCGTGACGCCTTGAGCAAAAGTTGCATCATCACTAATAAATCTTTTTATATTTTCTGGATTTTGAAGATAGAGTAGGTCTGCAGGAGATAGATTACTTTCTCCAGTTGTATCATCGTTTGAGAGCATTTTACTGCCATCTTCTCCCATATCTTTAACGGCTAATTCATACGCTTCTTCTCTAGACAGACTTACATATTGTTCAACCCCTGCCATAGTTGCATATTCGGAGGCCCATCTCATATCCGACATACCACAGCATACCAGCACTCCCAATACTCTCTCTGGGAATCTGGCGGCAGTTGCAAGAGAATAGCTCCCTCCAGTAGATACGCCAATCATATAAAAATTTTCTATATTTAAGTGGTCTGCTATTAGTTCGAGATCATTAGTCCAGTCATTTATAGTTCTTCCTGGCAAAGGAGAGGTATTGCCGTATCCCGGTCTATCAACCCCTATATAGCGTATTAAGTTCTCTGTATCTTTATCTGCATTACCTTTAGCGGCATTTCTAGATCCTGGTCCACCATGACAATAGAAAGCCGTTATTTGATTGTCTTCTCCGAAATCTGCAAAACTTATAGTTCTTCCGTCTATTGCTTGTATTACTTTATCCATATCTAAACCTTATTAATTGTTTGTATTTGACCATCCCAGAGGGATTTGCTGCTGAGGATTGAATACTTTAGGCCCATACAAAGGAGAAGCTTCTGAAGCCTTATTAATCTCTTCTTCGCTTAGATGTTCGCTTGGAAGTAATTTGAAGACATCTAAGCCTCGAGTTATTTCTGTCCCGTAAATGTAACCATTGTAGTAATAAGCAGACCAATACCCCCCTGTGATTAAAAAATCTTCATCAATAGGACCACGATCAAAAAACGCTATTTCTTTAGGTTTTGATGAATCCGTAAAGTCCATAATAGATATACCTCCTTGGTACCAAGCTTGAACTAAAATATCCTTTCCAAGCACTGGAATTAAAGAGCCATTGTGAGCGACACAGTTTTCTGTTTCTAATTGAGGAGCAGGCATCTTATAGTGACTCTTGAATTCTAATTTACCATCAACAATATCGTAAATAGCATTAGCACCCCAATCTAGCGGATCCCAAGCTCTGCAGCGAGCGCGACCACCTCCACCCCACTCATCAGTAAAAATTACCTTAGTACCATCATTATTGAAAGTCGCAGAATGCCAATAAGCAAAACCAACATCGGTGACAACATCAATCCGCTCAGGATTATACGGATCAGTTATATCGAAAAGAATTCCATTTCCTGAACATGCCCCAGCAGCAAGGTTAGCGGAAGGGAATACTGTAATATCATGACATTGATCTGTACGTCTTGTGTCTTGAGTATCTTCCCCATGATCTCCACCAACCCATAAACCACCAAGTGCTCCCGTATTAGGATCAGCAAATACAGCAGGGCTGCTTACAATTTTAGATTTTGACGGATTAGAGATTGGGATTTCTATTATGTCTATGCGAAACAGAGCCGTTCTTTTATCTCCTGGAATATTTCCTATGCATTCCTTCATTTCTTCTTCTTCCCTTACGCCAGCAGTGCCTGAATTATAGACAATAATTTTCCCTTCAGGCCCCGGACCGGATACTACAGAGTGAGTATGAGATCCTCGACAGGTCTGAACAGCACCAACTTGTTTAGGTTTGAAAACATCAGAAATATCAAAAATTCTTAAGCCTCTAAATCTATCTGCACTCGCTTCTTTAGATACGCCTTCTAAACCACAATTTAGACGACTCCTGGTTTCTTCAACTGACATTATGAGTAAGTCTTCAACAATTGAGACATCACCTTGACCTCCAGGACAAACGACGGAAGATAGTAATTCAGGAATTCCAACTGCATTGATCTGATAGATGTTAAAGCCGTGGTAACTACCTGTTACGAGTAAGTCATCTCTAAAAGCCATATCAGTGTTTGCAAAACTTAGAATGGGTGAGCGCAGTGATTTAGATAATTCTTCTGTTGTCTTTTTTTTGTTTTCTTCATCAGCATCATCGTCTATCTTCTCAACGCCCTTAGCTTTAGGGTTACTAGGATTATAAAATCCCGCAGGTTTTCTCAGTGACTTTACTAACTCTAAATTTTTTATGGCGAGTTCGGCATCAAAAAGTCCAGGCCTCAAATTTGATCTTGGGTCGTCAGATAAATTGACTGCGATACCATTCATTCTTTCGATCTCTACACCTTGGTCATTGACCAGATCCGAGACAAATTCATTGAGAATAGGATCATAGGCAGTTCCTGGGTGTTCCTTTAAGTCTTTAACCATTTGAAGAGCACCGTCATGGTGGTTAATCATTAATCTTAAAAATAATTTATCAAAATCCGTACTTTTAGAATTTTCTAATTCCTTCAATTCGTCAGTAGAAGCCATACCGGCCATAGCCATATGACCCTCATGATTTGTATGGCCAAAAGATGTCTCTTCATCTCTAAACTCTAGCCAATTTTTCATGAAATTAATTTCATCTTCTTGCGAAGAGTCAATTCTGTTAGCGAGATCAACAATAGTTTTATTATTAGTCCTTTTGTCTGCCATATTGGACATAAGAATAGCTTGTTCATGATGAACGATCATGCCCTGAAGAAAATTTACATCAGCTTTTACGTAAGAAGTACTTGCAATATTAGTGGCAGTCTCAGAGTTGATTCTTTTGGATTCTTCACCTGGGGCACCAGGCAGAATAATTGAGTGAGAAGAGGAAATATTATCTACGCTAGTTATATTAGAGTCATCGATGACTTCGGTGTCATCTACTTCAGAGCAACTGATAAAAAATGTGACTAACAGCAATAATGACAACTGCCTTTTTAAATCTACTTTATTCATATTTTTGAAACAAAAAGTTTTTATATTTTTTGTATATATTAATCAAAACAATGAATCTGGCACTTATTTTTTTTTATAAGCTTCTACCTTCAAGCTTTTCATTTAATTCTAACCACTCTTGCTCAGTTAACTCTATCTCAGAAGTTAAATTAGCCTGATCCCTTAATAGAGAATGCAAGTCAGGTCCGTCATCACTTTCATAGGATTCAGGAGAATTTAATATTTCTTCTGTTTCTGATAATTTGCGTTGCAAACGTTTTAATGTTTTTTCATGGATTATTATCTTGTTCTTTATTTCTTTAATTTCTTGCTTGCCTAGCTTTGGTAGAAGTTCGCTCTTTTCTTTTTTTGCTGTTTCTTTACTTGACGATCCTTTTAAGACTGTTTTTCTGTAGTCCTCAAGATCTCCTTTAAATGAACTTAAATTACCTTCATTGATAATCAAGAATTCGTCTACTGTATTTGCTAATAGGTGCCTATCGTGAGAAATGAGTAGTATCGCTCCGCCAAAATCTTGCAGTGCAACCGTTAATGCTTGCCTCATATCCATGTCTAGGTGATTTGTAGGCTCGTCCATTAATAGGAGATTAGGTTTTTGGAATGCGATAATTGATAAGGCAAGTCTCGCTTTTTCACCACCCGAGAAATGCTCTATAGAACCTTTTGCTTTATCTCCACGGAAGTTAAACCCTCCAAGAAAACTCCTAATTTCAGACTCAGATGCTTTTTCATCGACTGCTTGGAGTTGATCTATAGGACTTTTTTGTAAATTAAGATCATCAACTTGGTGTTGAGAGAAGTAGCCAACTTTTAAATTTTTTCCTTCTATCTTTTGTCCATTCAAAAGAGGCAGATCGCCCTTAAGACTTTTGACTAATGTCGATTTTCCAGCACCATTTACACCCAATAATCCTATTCTATCACCAGGTCGAAATGCAATTTTTACATCCCTTACCACTGAATCTGTATAACCCAGGTCTGCATCTTCAAGAATGATTAAAGGATTAGAAATCTTATCTGTTTCTGGAATCCTAAATTGAAAAGGAGAATCGATATGCGCAGGAGCTATAAGTTCCATTCTTTCAAGTGCTTTTATTCTACTTTGAGCCTGACGTGCTTTTGTTGCCTTTGCTTTAAATCTCCTAACGAAATCCTGCATATGAGAAATTTCACGTTGTTGTTTGGTGTAGTTACTTTCAAGCTCAGCTAGCTTCGCAGCCTTTCTGATCTCAAATTGAGAATAATTTCCTTTATATAACTCTATAGTTCCACCATGAATATGAGCTATAAATCCAACACACTCGTCTAGAAATTCTCTATCGTGTGAAATGAGTACTAAAGCTCCTCTAAAAGACTTAATCCAATTGCCCAGCCAAATAATTGCATCTAAATCAAGGTGATTAGTCGGTTCGTCTAAAAGCAATAGATCCGCAGGTTGCATCAGTGTTCGAGCTAAATTTAATCGCACTCTCCAACCACCAGAGAAATCCTTTAAAGGTTTATTAAATTCATCTTCAGAGAACCCTAATCCCACTAATAGCTTTTCTGCTCTTGATTTGGCCGTAAAGCCATCATGATCTTCAAATTGAGCATGCAGCTCCCCTAGAGATCCATAATCTTCTTTAGTTTCTGCCTCTAAAATTGCATTTTGAATCTTTACTAGATTTTCGTCTCCACCCATAACATAGTCTAGAGCTTCCTCGTCAGTTCCAGGAACTTCTTGAGCAAGATGTGCCATCTTAAGATCAGGCGGATGTTTATAATCTCCTTCGTCAGACTCAAACTCACCTTGGATCATTTTAAACAGGCTTGTTTTTCCTGTCCCATTTGCACCAACCAGACCAACTTTATTATCTTTATGGATGGTAAAAGACACTTGCTCGAATAAAAGGTTCGAGCCTCTACGAAGGGAAAGGTTGTTAAATGAAAGCATAATAGATTTAGTGGGCCGGCATTGTATCAAAAGAATTCAAATCTTTATCTGATACCTTCATTTGAACTGTATTGATATCCTGAAAAGACGTATAGTTATTTGATAAAACTAAAGAAAAAATATGAATATATGGTCCGCAACTGCACTTAATACAGCTCCAGATTCTGAAAATCAAATACATGGTGATGATCTTGCTAAAGAGTATGGTTTTGAGGGGGGTTTGGTTCCTGGAGTGACCATTTCTGCCTATCTTGTCCATCCATTAATAGAGCTTTGGGGGAAGGATTGGCTTGATCGCGGCTTTGCGAACTGTCGGATTACTTCGCCTTTGTACGATAATGATATCTTTCAAGTTAAATCCGATTTAATTAATGATACTCATGCCAACACGACTCTAATAAGGAGTAGCGGTGTGGTTAGTGCAAATGCTGAGGTAGCTCTTAATGAAGATATACCTGAACAACCATTAATGAAAGGTAATAAATTGGTTGATGGGGATTTTAAAGCTCCTCAAGCAAATAAAGAGATTTGGCAGAAACTTAAATCCGAAGGATGCCAAGCTTTCAGATTCTCGTGGAATGAAAACGATCCCTTACTATATTTACGTGAAGAAGATTCTCTCCCAGATCTACTTCAACCAAAAAAAGCTGGTTATTCTAATTTAGCTTTTTTATTGGGTTGTTCTAATTGGACACTGGCTGGAAATGCTTACATGAATCCTTGGGTTCATTTACAAACAATTTCTCAAAATTATAGGGCAGTACCTTTGAATACTTCCTTGATAGCAGAGATGGATATTAATGATACTTATGAGAAAAAAGGTCATGAATTTGTAGATGTTCAAGTTAACTTATTTGATGAAAAAGATGAAATGTGTGTGATGAGTATTAACTTGATAGCCATTTATAAGCTTAGAGGCTCATAAGACGCTCTAATCGATATGAAAAAATTATTTATATTATTTTTTGCTTTGTTAGTGATGAGCTTAAGTTCAGAAGAGGGCCAGATTACTAAACTAAATGGTATCGACATTTGGTGGGACTCTTATGGAGATCAAAAAAATCCTACAGTTTTAATGATTATGGGGCTCAATTCAAATAGTAAGGTTTGGTCAGATCAATCAATCAAAGAACTTGTAGATAATGATTTACACGTCTTAATTTACGATAACAGAGATATTGGGAAAAGTACTTGGGTGACCGAAGAGCCTGGCTTAATAACCTTTATTAAATATCTACCTACTTTTCTAATAGAGTCCTTTGTAAATTTTATATTTGATTTTATTTTTGATGAAGAAGGAAAATTTAATATGGAGAATCCATCCCCAGCAGAATATAACTTAAGTGATATGGCTATGGATGGAGTTTCACTATTAGATCATGTAGGAGTATCGGAAGCCCACATTGTAGGAGCTTCTATGGGCGGAATGATAGCTCAAGTAATGGCTTTAGAACATCCTGCCAGGATTAGGTCTTTAACCCTATTTTTTTCGACTCCTGGATTTGATACTCCAGGACTCTCAGGTCCAAGCGAGAACTTTAAGATGGCCATGAAAGAATCATTCGTGCTCAATTTGTTAGGAAAAGATGAAGAAGCGTTAATTGTTACGGAAAAGTCTTTGACAGGCTCTCGTTATCCTTTTGATGAAGCTAACTTTGCTAAAGAGGCTAAGATTAGATTAAAGCAAGGGATTAACACATCAAATGCACAAATTGCAGCGGTAGGGGCCAGCCCAAACAGAGCCTCAAGCTTACAAGAAATTAATAGACCTACATTGATTATTCACGGATCTGAAGATCCATTAATACCTGTAGATCATGGAATTTATCTCCAACAAAATATACCTAACGCTAAAAAATTGATTTTAGAGGGCGTAGGACATGAAATTCCAGATCAAGCTTTGTCAGAGATCATTCCAGTGATGTTAAATCACTTTAAGCTTTAACTCTGTTCTGCGTCGTACATCTTTCCTGAAGTACATTTAGATACTGAATCAAATTGCTCATCAATATTTTGTATTGATCCATTTTTTATCTCATATCTTATTTGACCCCAATGAATTGAATCCTCATAGCTATCGATATACATAAACCCTTCAGTATTATCTGAAAGCACAGCTTCTAGTACCTGACTAGAAACTTTCTTTTCATTCATGTCATTGACACTTTTGACCCATTCGGAATTAATTCTTTTTACCTCTTCAATAGTTCCTCCTTCAAGTAATTCGCATTCCAGAATAACTAAAGTTGAAGCAAAGGTTGAGAGGGGAATCGAAAGTAGGGCAATCATTAATATTTTTTTCATTTTTTCTCCTTAAAATTAAAACCTTACTCTTTTTGTTTGCTGTGTAAAGAAACGTTTTAAGTCTATTATGTGAATATGAATCAAATAAAGGCAGAATCAAATATTAGAAAAGTTGCATTGACATCTCTGTCAGGCACTAGCATTGAATGGTATGACTTTTTTCTTTATGGAGCCGCTGCTGGGCTGGTATTTCCAAAATTATTTTTTGGTGATGTAGATCCTACAACGGCTTTAATTTTATCTTTCTTAACTTTTGCTGCAGGTTTTATTGCTAGACCTATCGGGGGCATTATATTTGGTCATTTTGGAGACACTATAGGAAGAAAGAAGACGTTAGTGACTGCTTTGATGTTAATGGGTATATCGTCTACTTTTATAGGGTTACTGCCAACTTATGACACGATAGGAGTGGCAGCTCCAATCCTACTCACTCTCCTAAGATTTTGTCAGGGAATTGCAATCGGAGGTCAGTGGGGTGGAGCCATGCTCTTGGTAACCGAAAGTGCTCCTCATGATCGAAGAGGTTACTACGGTGCTTATGCTCAGGCAGGAGCTCCAGTAGGCGTCATTCTTGCAAATATAGCCTTTATCTCCGTAAGTACCCTTACAACAGAAGAAAGCTTCCTTTCATGGGGATGGAGAATACCTTTCTTGATTAGTTTCGTTCTGGTATTAATTAGTATGTATATTCAACTAAAACTAGAGGACACGGAATCTTTCAAAGCACTTCAGGAAATGAAGGCCTCTGGAGAGGGAGAGGCAAAAGTAATTAAAACTTCGCCTATTTTAGAAGCCATAAGGAGATATCCCGCAAGAATATCTTTGGCGGCTGGTGCATTTTTATCAATCCAAGTAACTTTTTATATATTGGTAGCCTTTATTCTTGCTTATGGAGTGCAGACAACTGATTTATCTCGGAATGATCTTTTAATGGCAGTGCTTATTGGCTCTGCTGTCATGGTACCGATGCAATTCCTATTCTCTGATTACTCAGATAGGAATGGAAGAAAGGGAATATTTATGACTGGCGCCGTATTGACGGCACTATGGTCTTTTGCATTATTTCCTCTAGTCGATACAGGTAATTTTTATTTTGTTGTTTTAGCTGTTGCTGGTGGATTGACTTTCTTGGGCATGATGTACGGACCCCAGGCCGCATTTTTTGCAGAACTCTTTTCCACAGAAGTTAGATATTCAGGAGCTTCACTAGGATATCAAATCGGAGCTATCATTGGTGGTTCATTTGCGCCAACTATCGCTACTTTGCTGTGGAAAAATTATGATATTTTTTGGGTCTCTGTTTATATAGCTTTTGCATCTTTATTGTCATTAGTTTCAGTATATTTTTTAACGGAAACATATCAAAAAGATCTCAACGAATAATAGCTATATAAATTTACCTTCTTCCATTCTAATTTGTTTATTTGTCATGATCTCAGCTTCATTACGATCATGTGTAACCAATAGGATGGCACTACTCATATCAGAAAAAACCTGCGAGATATCTTTATAAAGAGTCTCTTTAAGATCTTCATCTAGTGCACTAAAGGGCTCATCTAGCATTAAGAAGTTAGGTTTGGGTGCAAGAGATCTTGCAAGGGCTACCCTTTGCTGTTCTCCCCCTGATATTTCGTGTGGATATTTATTTTTTAAACTATCTATTTTCAGAAGATTTAATAATTCAGAAGCGATCAAGTCTTTATCTTTATTCTTTTTGATACCGAAGCAGATATTTTCAAAAACTGAAAGATGAGGAAATAAGGCTTTCTCTTGAACAACTAGACCAATATTTCTTTTTTCAGGAGGAATTAAATTTTTATTATCTGAAACCTTAATGTCATTAATTTTAATTTCACCTTGATCAGGTTTTTCTAATCCAGCTATTAGTCTTAGTAACGTACTCTTACCACAACCGGAAGGGCCCAGTATTGAGACTCTGTCTCTAGAACCAATCTCAAGATTAATATTCTCTATGGATAAAGCATGTTCACTATAAGAATGACATAAATTTTTTATTTCTAGTATTAAATTACTCATTTTAGTGTGCGGGTCTCGATGATCTTATCATTTTTGACAGAAACACTATGGGAATCAATCCAATTAAAACTATAGCAATTGCAGGCGCTGCGGCTTGTAACATTCTCTCTTCAGAAGCATAAATATAGGTTGAAACGGCTAATGTTTCGAAATTGAACGGTCTAAGGATCAATGTTGCAGGTAATTCTTTTACTACATCAGACATAACCAGAAGAACAGAAGTCAAGATGCTGGTTTTTAATAATGGTACATGAATACTGCTCAGCATGCTCCAACCAGAGGAGCCTAATAATTTTGAGGAATCATCAAGAGAAGAGCTGATTCTCTCATAGCCAGACTCGATAGAAGAATTAGCTAATGCATATGTTTTTATAACATACGCAAGAACAAGACCAATCAGTGAGCCCGTAATCACTATATCTAATCCAGATAAAACAAGTGCATCTACATAAACCAATAACTGAACCATACCAACTGCCAGTATGAGCCCTGGAACAGCATAGCCGATTGAGAGGAGGGAGCTGAATCTTTGCACTAAAGCACTTGGCTTATATCTAATTGAAAAATTGATTAATAAAGCTAAACCGGCACAAATCATTCCTGTTACTAAAGATAAGCTCAACGTATTAATTGAACTGGAGATAAATTTTTGATTAAAGAATTCTAGATTTACTTCATAAGCCCACAGAATCAGTTCGATTATCGGAAGAATGAAGCCAATAAAAATTGGAATAAAACAAATCAAAAAGGCTGTTAGGGCCTTATAGCCCACTAAAGAATCTTCTTTGCTTGGAGAAAAAGTGGAGTTATTTGAAGTATAGATTCCGGAGCTTCTTGTACTCCTTTCTGCGATATAAAAAACACCCACTGTTAAAAGTAGTAAAGAAGCGAGCTGCATTGCAGTCTGTATATCGTATAAGCCATACCAAGTCCTAAAGATACCGGTAGTGAATGTCTGGATTGCAAAGTGATCCACAGCACCAAAATCAGATAAAGTTTCCATTATCACCAACATCAAACCACCTATTACGGCTGGTCTAATTAATGGAAGGGCTAATTTATAAAAGACTTGAAACTGATTGAGTCCCAGCATTCTTGCGGATTCTTTCATTGACCTAGATTGATTGATAAAAGCGCTTCTAGAAACTAAGTAAACATAAGGGTAAAGCGTAAAACTAAAAACTATTATCGCTCCATAGATATTCCTGACATTTGGAAATATAGCCGTAGAGTTTTGTAGATTGAGCAATAATCTTGCTAAGTTATTTGCGTCTCCATAATGATCAAATAAGCCAGTAAAAGTATATGCAAGTATGTAAGGTGGTATCGATAAAGGCAGAATAAGGGCCCATTCAAAAATATTCTTTCCAACAAAATTATAGCTGGTGACCGTCCATGCTGTGACAGTTCCTAGTATGAGAACTAGGATAGATACTCCTATCACTAATATGAATGAAGAACTGACATAATCAAAAAGAACAAATTGAAACAGATGAGACCAGTTCTCAGAATAATCTCCAAACAAACTTGATAAAACAATTAGTAAAGGTGCTGTAAATACAACAAGAACTGCAAAAGGGAGCAACCTCCAAAAGGTAAGTCTATTCAATTTTAAATATAAGCTTAGATATGAATTTAAGCTTAAACTAGATAATGGCTATTTCCAACCTGATCTATCCATTAGCCTCACAGCATCTGGGTTCAATTCACCATATTTCTGAACCGAGGTCTGATCTTCTTTGAAGCTTATTCCAAAGCTAGCGATTTCTTTACTTGGCAGCACCCCGTCTAATATGGCGTACTCGTAAGATTTATCGACCATATATTTCTGTACTCTTTTGGAGAGAAGAAATTCAAGAAATAGGTTGGCATTTTTAGGATTCGGGGAGTTTTTTAGAATACCAGCCCCGCTAATATTAATATGCGTACCCCTGTTGTCTTGATTAGGAAAAATCATTCTTACTTTATTTGCTGCTGTAAGTTGATCTTCCCCGGCCGAGCCAGAGAGCATTATTCCAATATAATAGCTATTAGCTATGGCTATATCTGCCTCTCCATTAGCGACAGCAATTATTTGAGATCTATCATTACCTTGTGGCTTCCTTGCTAAATTATTGACTAATTTTGTTGCCCATATTTCAGTATCTACTTCTCCTAAAGAGGCTATCAGTGAAGCTACTAAGGATTGGTTATACATATTACTGGAGCTTCTAATTACAATTTTATTCTTCCATTCTGGATTTGCTAGATCTTCATAACTTATCCCTTTAATCATTTTTTCATTAACATTATCTGGATTGTAGAAAATGACCCTTGCTCTTTTGGCGATCGCTGTCCATTCATTATTTGGTCCTCTTAAATTTTCAGGCACGACCTTAAGTATTTGTTCTGATTTAATACTTTGAAATAAATCTTCTCTCTGAACTTTCCAAAGGTTTCCCGCATCAACGGTGAAGAATATATCGGCAGGAGAGTTTACTCCTTCGGCCTTAAGTCGCTGGAGGAGTGCGCTTCCCTTGCCAGAAACTATATTGACTGCAATGCCGGTTTCTTTTGTAAATTCTTCGTATAAAGCATCATCAGAATCATAATGCCTTGAAGTATATACATTAACTTCATTTGTCATGACCACGTGGCCAAATAGAGAAAATATCAAGAGTAGTTGTAATTTTTTCATAATTTTAATTTTACTTTATTGAGAATCATTCTCAATAAATATTTTTTGAACTTTAATATACATTATGAAAATAAATCTCTTGTTGGCATAATAGCTACTCAAAAAAAATAATAAACTATGTCTGAACAAAACACACCACATCAGCCTGAATACGAAAATATATCTAATGCAGAGACCCAAAAGAAATGGGGATTAAAAGATGATATTACCCCTCAAAATGTTCCTATAGAGAATATAAATCCTGGAAATAATGATTGGTTCTCTAGAAATCAGGAATTTGAAGTATTTGAACGCCTCAGAAAAGAAAGTCCTGTCCATTATACGGAAGATAGTCAGTTTGGGTCTTATTGGTCAGTGACTTCTTACGAGGACATTAAGGCAATTGATATGGATCATGAAAGGTTTTCCTCCGATATTATGAATGGCGGAATTCGGCTTGGTGGTCAACCTATGGATGAGCCACCCGATGCAATATTTCATCTCCCTATGTTCATCATGCAAGATCAACCCAAACATACTGGACAAAGAAAAGAAGTAGCTCCTATGTTTACTGGAGCACATTTAGCAACTTTTGAAGAGCTAATTAGATCAAGGACTATAGAAATACTAGATGATCTGCCTGATGGAGAGAGCTTCAATTGGGTTCAGGAAGTCTCAATTGAGTTGACTAGCAGAATGTTAGCCACCTTATTTGATGTTCCACAAGAGGATAGGGCCAAGCTTATACATTGGTCTGATACTGTAGAAAGGATCTCAGACCCTGATTTCTTTGAAACGCCGGAAGAGGGATTCCAAGAGCTATGGAAATGCTTTGAGTACTTCAACACCATATGGGAAGATCGCAAGGCTAATGATCAGGGTGGAGGTGATTTAATCTCTATGCTGGCAAGAGGAGATGCAACAAAGAATATGTCACCAAATGAATTCCTTGGTAACGTGATTCTTCTAATTGTGGCAGGTAATGACACTACAAGAAATTCCATGAGTGGAGGCATTGCTGCTTTCAATAAATATCCGGAACAACTGGCTAGAGTTAAGGCTGATAAGTCTCTTCTCCCAGGTATGGTTTCTGAAATAATTAGATGGCAATCTCCAGTTGCTCATATGTGTAGAACTGCAATGGAAGATGTAGAAGTAGGAGGAAAGCTGATTAAGAAATGGGATAAGGTAGCTATTTGGTATGCGTCTGGAAATAGAGATACTTCAATGTTTCCGAATGCGAATGATTTGATCATTGATAGAAAAGACGTTCGTCAGCATTTATCTTTTGGTTTTGGAATTCATAGATGTTTAGGCAATAGACTTGCCGATCTCCAGCTAAAGATACTTTGGGAGGAGATATTAAATAAGTTCTCTCATATCGAGGTCACTGGAGAGCAGAAATTTCTTTCTTCAAGTTTTATAAGAGGGATTACAGAGCTGCCTGTTAAGGTCCATAGATATTAAATTAATAGTTATATAGCTATATGCTTATATTCCTTTTCTTCTTCTTAGTTGTCTTTGTCTTGCCTAAGTTCTGGTTAAATTCTGCCATGAAGAGCAATGATAAAGAGCTTGAAGATATGCCCTTTAATGCTGGCGAGTTTGGCCAATTGATTTTAAAAGAAAACAACTTAGAGGGAGTAAAAATAGAAGAAACCAGTCTTGTAGATCATTATGATTTGACTGAAAGAACGGTAAGAGTACAAACCGGTAGGCTATCTAAAAAAAGTCTTACTTCTCTAGCAATCGTTTGCCATGAAATAGGTCATGCTATTCAACACAAAGAAGAATATGCACCTTTAGTTAAACGCACGAATATTGTTGAAAGAACTCAATGGCTATCAAAAATAGGTGGAGTTTTTCTATATAGCGGATTGCCTTTAATTTTAGCAACAGGATCTTTTGGCCTTATAAAAATTTGTCTTATTCTGGTATTGCTATCAGTCCTTCTTGGAGTGTTTATACACATGATTACACTGGATGTAGAAATAGATGCCAGTTTCAATAGGGCTATGCCTATCCTGAAAGAAAAAATTCCTTCCGAGTATCATGCTCAATGTAAGAACGTCCTTAAGGCTGCAGCTTTTACCTATGTTGTAGGTGCTTTAACGAGCTTTTTATCTCTTAGATATATATGGCTTCTATTGAGTCGAGTCAGGTAAGAATCTTACTTGGTATTGGTTTCAATAAATTCTTCTGCTTTTTCAAAAATCATTTCTTTCCTTTCTGGATCAAGTCTATCAAGTGTGCGAGTTAAGAAACTCATTCGTGCATTTTTTTCGTAAAAAGGCCTGTGAATTTCTGTAAAACGCCAATAGAGGCCATCAACCGTATTACACCATTCACCTTTAGAATAGTTGCTCATCTTCAGAATATAATTTGATCCGCATGTATAAGGTTTAGTGGACATCAGACCTCCATCTGCATAGGTAGCCATTCCATAAACATTTGGAACCATCACCCAATCAGAGGAATCAATATACATCTCCATAAACCATTTATAGATTTCATTTGGATCTACTTCGCACATATTCATTAAATTACTTATTACCATTAATCTTGGTATGTGATGATGATATCCATCATTGATGGTACTTTTAATGCAATCATCCAGAGGTATGATTCCGGTAGTACCTTCGTACCAACTATCAGTAAGTTTGTTTTTATGTTTCCAGTAGTTTTGACTCATTTGAAACTTACCTTGCTCTTGATAAATGCCTCTTATGAATTCCCTCCATCCAATTATCTGTCTAATAAAGCCCTCTGTTGAATTTAAAGGGATATTATTTTTTTCAAATATTTTGATTGTTTCACTAATCACTTCCGCGGGAGTTAATAACCCTATATTCAAAACAGGACTAAGCGTGCTGTGATATAAGAAGTTCTTTTCAGTGAGCATTGCATCTTCATAGATACCAAACTCATGTATTCTATCTCTAAGAAAAATTCTTAAACATTCCTTGGCTTGTTCCCTTGAAACAGGGAACCAAAAATTTTTTAATAGTCCAGGATGATCGCTAAAATGCTCATTAATCAGAGTGCATATAGGAACATGATGTTTAGAGAGTTCGCATTCTGGAAGTGTCGGTATTTCTTTTCCTTTTGGTATTTTTTTTCTATTTTCTTCATCAAAAGACCACTTCTCGCCTAGAGGATTATCTTGTTTATCCATGAGAATATTCAATTTCTTTCTAGCATATTTATAAAAAGAGGCCATTCTAAAAACTTTTTTACCTTCATGAAATTCATGAAATTCTTTTCTTGAAAATAGGAACATTGGGTTTTGATGCTCTATTAATTCTATTTGGCGTGTTTCTAAATTTTTAAATTCTTCTTCAAATGATTTATCTTCAATTTCAAAATAATTGATATTCGTTATCTTATTTTTTTCTAAAAAATTCGTCAGGCAATTTACGTAGGATTCCTTTTTATTCCTTTTATTAAGTTCATGGTAGTGAACCTTGATTCCACTTGCTTCTAGTTCATCTTTATATTCCCTCATCGCCACCAAGAATAAATACAACTTAAGCTTGTGATGTTTCTGATAAGTGCAAAGACCAAAGTCTTCTGCCATGAAAACCTCAGTACAATTTTTAGACTTCAATAGGTTAGGATCAAAGAGTTGATTTCCAAGAATGATAAAAAGATTATTCTCCATAATTAGTATCTTTAGATTTAATAATGTTTTTTATGATAACCGATAGAATGAAAAGATAGATGATACATTCCATTTTTCCATTTTTTATCATCAATGTTAAAATCAATTTATGCGTAAAGAAGAACAGTTAAGATTGCTAAAAGGTCTAATTAATCACCTGGATGCAAAAACCAATATAGACGCTGGAGGGATTATTAGGACTCCAGCCGAAACTTATACCTCTAGTGAGAGATTTGAAAGAGAGTGGGATACTTTCTTTTTAAATCATCCCCAAATCATTGGTATGTCAGGTGATCTTCCTAAACCAGATACATTCATGACAACAGAGGACTTCGGTGTACCGGTTTTGGCAACTAGGAATAGTTCAGGAGAATTTAAGGCCTATGCGAACGTCTGTTCACATCGTGGTGTGATAGTAGAAGATGTGAAAAGAGGTGAGAAATCCAAATTTTCTTGTCCATTTCATGGCTGGACTTATAACAACGAAGGGGCCTTGATAGGCTATCCCAAAAGTGATCAATTTGGCAAAATCGATAAAGATTGTTACGGATTGAAAGAATTACCGGCTCTTGAGAAATTTGGATTTCTTTGGGTTCATCCTTCTCAAGATGGAAAAATTGAGCTAGATGATCTACTTGGTAAAGATCTTATGGAAGAGTTTAGCTCTTGGAACTTTCAAGATCTTACTTTTGCTAATGAAGAAGAATACCAAACTGAGATGAATTGGAAATTAGCAATAGATACATTTGGAGAAACTTATCATTTCTCGGTGCTCCATAAAGATTCTCTGTTTCAAAGCTTTCATGGCAACTGCCAAATGTTTGATAGTTTCAATAGAAATGGAAGATTAATTTTATGTAAAAGAACCATTGATGAAATGAGGAAATTACCAGAATCGGATTGGGATATTTGCTCTGGATCTTTGCCTGTTTATTATTTATTTCCAAACATTATATTTTTGCCAACTCCTGAGGGTGCATTTTTGGTGAAAGAGTATCCCGCTGAAAACTCACCACATAAAAGTTTTTCTAAAATTTCATTTTATTTTTATCCTCATGTTTTAGAACATATAAAAGAACTAGAAAAAACAGGTATTAATGGAAAAGAACTACTCGAAGAGCAATATGGTGGCTTCGCTTCTGTTATTAGAGATGAAGATTATGTTGTTGCAGCATCCTCGCATCGAGGTCTTAGGACAGGAACTTTAGATTATCTTACCTTTGGAAAAAATGAACCTGCTCTTCATCATTACCACAATACTTACCGACAGGCTTTGGGCCTTCAATCTTTACCTCTCGAAGAGGCTTAGTTTTGAGCATTGTTGAGGTAATAGATTTACAAAAATCTTACTTAGATCCACAGACCAAAAATAACTTTCAAGCCGTAGATGGTGTTTCATTTTTACTTGATGAAGTTCAGATTTTTGGAATTCTAGGACCAAATGGTGCTGGGAAGACAACCACACTTGAGATGATAGAAGGGCTTACAGATATTGATGGAGGCTCAGCATGTGTCAAAGGTATCAATGTTGCCAATAACCCCTTTCAAGTAAAAGAAATAATAGGAGTTCAACTGCAATCCAATGAATACTTTGATTCTTTAAGCCTTGAAGAACTCTTAATTTTATTCGGAAAGCTGTATCAAAATAATATCGATGCCAAAGATCTTCTTAGTAAGGTGGATTTATCAGAAAAAATAAATGCAAAACCTGAAGAGCTGTCTGGGGGGCAGAAACAGAGGTTTTCTATAGCATGCGCTTTAGTAAATGAGCCTACAGTTCTGTTTTTGGATGAGCCCACTACGGGGCTTGATCCACAAGCAAAACATAATTTATGGCAACTGATAAAAGAATTAAATAATTCAGGAATGACTATCATATTAACCACTCACAACATGGAGGAGGCTGAAACTTTATGTCATAAAGTGGCAATTATGGATAAAGGTCAGATTATTATTGAAGGAAAACCCCTTGATTTAATTCACGATATTGAAACAAAGAGCGGAAAAAAAGAGAATCTAGAAACTGTTTTTCTTTCTCTTACTGGGCGGGACTTAAGGGACTAAATGTTTACTTCATTACAAATGCATCTAGCTGGTGTCTTTTTAAAGATTTTTTTAAGAAATAGACAGGCAATTTTATTTAGTCTTTTCTTTCCTTTGATATTTATAGGAGCATTTTCTTTCTCAGGTGGAGAAAGAGACCCTTTCTTAATTGGAGTGGCAGATCAATCAAAATCCTCAATATCTAGTGAGTTTATTCAAAGTCTGGAGGCGGAGGATTTATTCACTGTCCTTGAAGGAGATTTTGCTGATCTTGAATCAGAGTTATTAGCTGGAGATTTAGAAGGTTTAATTTTAATTCCTCAAAATTTTGTATCACTGGAAGAGCTTGGAGCACTAGAGTTTTATGTAGATGCTTCTCAAACTAGACAAGTTGGTGTTATTCAAAAGGCTATTGATTCATCTTTAATCTCTATAGAAAGAAAAATTAGAAATACGTCGCCACTATTTAAAATTGAACTGAAGGATGTTAAGGCAAGACCGCAAAGGTATATAGATTTCCTTCTTCCTGGATTGTTAGCTTTTATGATTATGAATTTAAGCATTGCCGGTTCAGGTTTCAATGTAGTTGAGTATAGAAGAAGAGGAATTCTTAAAAGACTCTTTGTGACTCCTATCAGACCGCGGGATTTCATAGTTTCAATTGTACTGGCAAGAATGCTAATCGTACTGGTTCAGCTTTCGGTAGTTCTTTCTATTGCATTATTCGCACTTGATATTAGATTGGTAGGTAGCTACTTTTCATTTTATTTAGCTGTTATCTTGGGAACTTTTATTTTTCTCTGTATAGGTTTTGCTTTAGGAAGCCTGGCAAAAACTCAAGAGGGTATTAGGCCCATTGTAGGTCTTGTTACCTTTCCTCAGATCATTCTATCTGGTGTCTTTTTTCCTATTAGCTCTATGCCCGAATATATACAACCCATTGTTTATTCACTGCCATTGAGCTCCTTGGCATCTGCTTTGAGAGATATTGCTAATGATGGAGCTAGTTTCTTCTCCTTGAGCTATCCAACATTTGGAGTTTTGATATGGGTTTTAATAGCTTTCTTTGTGGCTACGAAGTTTTTTGTTTGGAAAGAAGTTGCCAAGTAATCTACAGGACTGACTTAATCGAATACTTTTCCTGGATTAAGAATATTATTTGGATCTAGAGCTTTTTTAAGAGATTTCATTAAATTTATTTCAGTTTCAGACCTAGAAATATGAAGATAATTTTTTTTCTCTAGTCCTATTCCATGCTCTGCAGAGACAGCCCCATTGATAGGTTTTAAAGGTTCATATATACATGATTCCATAATCTTTATTTCTTTTAGGTTATCGCTACCTATGCCTCCTATCACATGAAGATTACCGTCTCCAACATGACCAAATACAACACATTTGTAATCATCCCAGTTAGCCGCAAACCTCTTGTTAACTTCTTGCACGTAATTTTCCATTTCTGAAATAGGCATGCTGACATCAAACATCTTAACGGGTCCTTCTTGATAATGTTGCTCTACATCATCTCTTATAGCCCATAGGC
The DNA here is from genome assembly GCA_938075195.1 of uncultured SAR86 cluster bacterium. Taxonomy (GTDB): domain Bacteria; phylum Pseudomonadota; class Gammaproteobacteria; order Magnimaribacterales; family Magnimaribacteraceae; genus Magnimaribacter. The sequence goes on along the minus strand of CALJGK010000056.1, from coordinate 19,497 downwards.
GTGATCTCTCAGATTCTGACTGAGCAATTATCGCATCTTTAATTATCTGATTACTTAGACCCTGCTCTAATAGATGTTCAAAATGACCTGTATCCTTTTCTTGATCTGCTCCGGATGTTTCAATTAGTACATAGTAATTATGCTCACAGGGAAGGGGAGGGTTATGGTTCGATCCGGTTACAGTAATAAGCTCGTAGAAGTTTTTCCACATTACTTCATATGCACTGAGACTGCCCCCAAGCCCTTTGTCTATAAATTTAAGAAACTTTATAACACCATCAAAAGAATCAATGGCCAATAAAGCGGTATTGGTACTTTTTGGTTTTTCTCTAAGTCTCAAGACGGCTTTAGTAACATAGCCAAGTGTTCCTTCGGTACCTATAAACAACTGTTTAAGATCATAACCTGAATTATTCTTGAGCATTTGATTCATAGATGTCATGACTTGACCATCTGCTAATACTGCCTCTAATCCTAAGACTGAATCTCTCATCATTCCATATTTAATAACCATGTTACCGCCAGCATTAGTAGAAATATTCCCACCAACAGTACAAGAACCTCTGGCACCAAGATCCACTGGAAGCATTAAATTATATTTTTCGGCCTCTTCTTGAGCCTTCTCCAAAGGCACTCCTGCCTGAAGAGTCATGGTTCTACCTATTTCATCAACCTCTTCAATAGCTGTTAATCTTTCAGAAGAAATTGCTATTTGGCCTTGTTGAGTGATGGCACCTTCTGCCAATCCAGTCAGTCCCCCATGAGGAATGACGGCTTGTTTGTTTTTATTACAAATGGCTAAAACTTTAGATAGCTCAAGTGTATCTTTTGGCCTAACTATTGCATCTGCCCTTATTCCATCATCTATCCAGATGCCTGCTTTTCTATTGAATACGTCTTTTCCGGTTATTAAACCTTTTTCGCCTACAACCGATTCAATATCTTGGATTATGGTCATTTAGGAAATTATTTTTCTAAAATTTTGTTTGAGTAAGATGAGATTCTCCACCCAGATGGATCTTTGATTCTTTTTGGTGCTGGATTTAGATCAACTTCTTTCCCACTGAGATAAACTTTTTCTATTAGTTCTTTATTTCCTAATACAGAAACATCTTTAGAAGGATTTTCGCTGAGTACTAAAAGGTCAGCCACTTTACCCTCAGCTATTACACCTATGTCATCTCTTCTCATGGCTTGTGAGGCATTCTTTGTTCCGCATGTAATGGCCTCTAATGGCGTTAAGCCAAGTTTATCAACAAAGACCTCTAGCTCTTTGTAATGCCAGTCACCATAAGGTGTTACTGAGAATCCTGTTTCACTTCCACATAAAAAAGGAACTCCAGCTTCAAAGGCCTTTCTAAACATGGGAACGTTATCTTGTATCTCTTTCTCAAAGATATCTTTGTAGTCTTTTGAGGCATCCATCCTTTCTGCATAGTCAATCAAGTTAGCTTGGAATGTAAAAGTAGGGACTAAAGGTATGTTTTTATCAATCATAAGCTCAAGGCCTTCTTCATCCATATAAGTGCCATGTAAGATCATATCCATACCGGCAAGCAACGAATCTTTAACACTTCCTGCACCTCTGCAATGGCCTACAACAGGAATGCCTAATTCATGTGCGGTATCGCAGGCAAGTTTGAGTTCATCCAAACTCCACGCTTGTAATTCTCCTTCTGAAGTTTGTCTTGGAACCATTCCAGAAACATGAATTTTTATCCAATCCACGCCCATTTTAATTTGTCTTCTGATTTCTAGGACGATTTCATCCTTACTGGTTACAACAGCACCATAGCCTCTTTTTCCTTCATCAGGTATAAGTCTCCCGGCAGTGCCTCCGGCCGAAGTAATCAGTGCATTTCCTCCAACTGCCATCTTAGGACCTTGGATAATTCCGCTTTCAATTGCATCTCTTAGATCAACACCCACGCTATAGAGACTATCTGCGTCAAAAAAGCTTGTTACTCCTGACTGAAGTACTTTCAGTGCATTGGTTCCAGCAATGATTGCTGCTAAGCCCTCTCTTCTGTGAAAAAAAAGTTCATCATTAGACTTAGGTTCATCAAAGCTTATATGACAGTGGGCATCGATTAGCCCAGGCATAATAAATTTACCTTCTAAATTAAGAATTTCGGTATTTTCTTTCTCGGGCTTTATTTCTTCCCTAGATACAGAAACAATCTTGTCATCTATGATTTGTATATGTCCCGAATAGGGGACAGAACCAGTTCCATCTATGATTGATGCATTGTTAAGAAGAATAGAATTACCCACCTACGTAATTAGGCCTATTCTGAAAGATTAAATCAAGACTTTAATGGAGCCCAGGCAAGTAAACTTGAATCTTCAGGTTTGGTGCTCGGTACTAATTTAATACCGTTTGCTTCAGCCATGCCTTTGTACTCTACCCATGAAAGTAGTGATTCAATCTGAGTACCTGGACCTGAGTCAAACATAACTGGCCCATATAAGTTAGCTGTATATATTAGATCTTCATCAGTCACTCTTTGAGTGGCATTGTGTCTTGCACCAGCAGGTTCATAGAACCATATTCCAGGACCATAACCTTCAGGAGGACCGTTTCTTACTCCTAATCTACCTTGAAGAACTAGGAAATCGCTTGCACCTATATGTGTATGAGGGTCAGCTACACCATTGTGTCTCACTATTAAAGATACGTAGCCAGTTTCTTCACTGACTCTTAGTATTTTAAGACCTACATCTTCCATGCCTGGCAACACCAGCCAAGGTACTGCTTTAGTATCTACAAAGTGTGGATGAGTAAGTTCGTTGGTGATGGATGCATCGGCAACGTCATTTACTAACTTCCCTGCATTTCCAGCAGTTATTGCAAGCGGCTCACCATTACCGTTATAAGCTTCTGGATCTAAGTCCATACATGCAGATAATGAGTTAGGCACCAAGGTAATTTTAGAATCTTTAGCCATCTGCAGGACGTCAAGAGCAGTAAATAAGGAGCTTAAAGAACCATCATCATTTAAAAATGCGACTCCGCTATAAAAGTTAGCTAAGACTTCTGTCTCTTCAATAGCATGAAAAGAATTTACTCTAGAATTTGCAGATACAAAACCCCAGGTACCAGGATTTAATATGCTCGTAACATCTTCTTGAGTATATTCTGCCTTTCCAGAGAGGATCAGCATATCCATACTTCCGAGGTAAACAGAAGCAGGCAAAGAACTGCCTGCTTCTAGTTTAAAGATTAAACTAAAGATACCACTTTCACCTGACGCTCTAGCTGGCTTTATCGACATTCCAGGAACGTTAGGGAGAGGCATCCAGGGTAGTTTATTTGTATCAATACAGTCCGCTACTCCAGATGGGTTATATTCAGGATTTGGTACTTCGCTCATAATTTTTTCCTCTAAAAGTTGTAGCTTAAGCTAGCTTGGAAAAGCTTTTGAACACCATATGTTCCAATTATGAATGTGTCCCCAATTGTCGCTTGGTCATTGGATAAGTTAGGAAAAACTTCCATATCTGTATAGTAGTCTTCATTCATTGCATTATCTAAAGTCAACGTGAAATCCCAAGGTCCAGTAACAAATGCAGCTTGGAGATTCAGAACTTTATAGCTAGGATTTTTTAAGGCTCCAACAACAGGCATTCCAACACCTTGACCTGTAAAGCTCCATTGAGCTCCTAGAGTCATTTCTGTGCCATTAGATAAAGTATTTGAATAATCTGCTGCAACCAAGAAACTCTTGTCTATAGTGGCAGGAGGAGTAACACCACTTAAATCTGTACCGTCGGCAAGGATAGTTCCATCAGCAAAATCTGAATTAACAAAACCAGCTGCAAAAGATAACACAAGATTATCTGTGGCCTGCGTAGTGACTTCAAGTTCAAGACCATTTTGATCACTGTCACCTATATTCGTTACATATTCAATAAGTCCAGGACCTCCTGGATTAGGCGCCACAACTTGGAATGCACGATCTTTATATTCAATATCAAAATATGCTAATGAAAGAGACGTTCTTCCTTCGTTCATTGTTCCTTTCCAACCTAATTCATTCTGTAAAGCTTCTTCTTTACCAAATTGTCCTAGTAGTTTATTTCCTGCAGCATCCGTGTAAGGAACTCCATTATTTAATCCACCAGGTTCATAACCTTGCGAGGTAGTGAAGTAGGCAATAGAACCATTATCGAAGCTTCTTGTGATGGAAACTCTAGGTAGTGTTTCTGTATCATCAACTTTTCCACCATGAATTGCTCCATTAGTTTCCGAATCTAGGTTAAGTTCTGTTTCTTCCCACTTGTCATATCTAAGACCAAAGTCGTATCTCCATTGATCAACTTCATAAGATATATTTCCAAATAGGGCATTATGAGTGTTTTCTTCTACAATTTTTTCGAAAGGCATAGCAAACACAAACCCAAGTCCAATTGCATCAGGACCGAAAGTTAAAAATGAGTCCATTGTCCTTTCATAATCTGACATGTAACCGCCGAATATCCACTGAAGATTACTATCAGTTGTTGAGGTAAAGCGTATTTCTTGTGTCAGCACATCCATTTCTTCTGGTCTTGTAGTATTGAAGTACCAGAATTGCGTTAAATCAACATCAGTTATTCTTGTACTTTCAGTATCTGTTTGAGAAGTGATTGTTGTGATATCAAAACCATCTAGAGACCAATTAAGTTCTAAAGTAGCCGCAGTTGTTTCTGCATTTCTGCTGGAATTTGTTCCTGTATCGAGTTGCTTCGGATAGAAAAAAGAACCAGGTTGTCCAAGCTCTCTAGCCCATGTATTTACAGGTCCTTCATATTCATTTCTTCTTACGGAAGCATAAACTGAAAGATTATCTGATAAAGATCCTGCTATTGAAATTCTAGTTCCATCTTCAGAATACTTATCAATATTTACGGGCTGATTATCTACACCGTCAGAATTCGGGTTTGTTATAAAACCATCATCATCTCTTGTATAACTAAATACTCTCATGGCCCAATCACCTTGAAGAGGGATGTTGGCAGACACCTCAGCATCATTTATACCTTGTTGTCCTGTCTGGTACTTAATTCTTCCAGTAAAACCTTCATCTGCACTTGGTCTTTTACTTACGAATTTAATTGCACCACCAATGTTACTTCCACCATACAAGATACCTTGAGGTCCTTTTAGGACTTCTATTCTTTCAAGATCACCAAATCTAGAAGAAGCATCACTAAAAAGCTGAACATCGTCTAAATAGAAACCTACACCTTGTGTTAATCCAAATGCACCTATACCTCTCATAGAGACGTTAGGAAAACCATCCGCTCTTTTAGCTAGGTTAAGATTTGGAATAAGTAAACCAATTTTATCAAGTCCTTTGATATTGCGAGCATCGATGTCTGCACCAGAGATAGCAGAAACAGATTCTGAGATATCTAGCAGAGATTCTTCTCTTTTTCTTGCAGTGACAATAATTTCATCCAAAGTAGTTGCACTATTTTCAGTTGGTTCGTCTGAAAATGCAGGAAATGAAAGGAATGAAATAACCAATGACGCGCAAAGATATTTGCTTTTAAAATTCATAATTCTCCCCAATTAATTGTTTTGACGTCATTTATATGACGTTGTGCGCCTAATTTACCAATAAATCTGATTAATTAACAACAATTAACCCCTTTTTTTTCTATTACTACCCTTCGTCGAAATTAGTGAAAGATTAATTTTTTGTCATTTTTCTTGAATATGCTGTCTATAATAAGTGCTGGGGTAAACAATATGGATGAACTAACAAAACCAAATGCGTTGGGCACTGAGGGTTTTATTTTTAATCAAACGATGCTCAGGATCAAAGATCCAGAGATTTCATTGGATTTCTATGTCAACAAATTAGGCATGACACTTATAAAGCAATTAGACTTTCCAGAAATGGAGTTTAGTCTTTTCTTCTTGGGTTATCTAAGAGATTTCGATGAAGAAGTACCTAATGATCCTGTGAAAAGAGCTGAATATGCCTTTAGTCAAAAAGCAATGCTTGAGTTGACCCATAATTGGGGAACTGAAAAAGATGAATCTTTTTCTTATCATGATGGAAACTCTGATCCTAGAGGATTTGGTCATATAGGCATTACTGTTCCAGATGTTTATGCAGCCTCAAAACGTTTTGAAGAACAGAATATAGAGTTTGTTAAGAAACCTGATGATGGCGCCATGAAGGGCTTGGCCTTTATTAAAGACCCGGATGGCTACTGGATAGAGATTTTGTCAGCCAGGGGTTCGTCTCAATTTTAAATTGATTTAGCATGAGTGAAGACATATTAAAAAGACTCGAAGTTTTAGAAGCTAAGGATGAAATTAGAGAGCTTGTCTCTAATTATGCAGAATCTTGCGATAGACAAGATTTAGAGGCACTTGAAAAAATATTTACCATTGATGCTTCATTTGATTCCCCTAATGGTTCACTACAAAGCAAAGGACGTCAAAATATATTAGATATGTATCATGAAGTTTTCCTATCGCGTGGACCCTCTTTTCATTGGACGCATGATGTAACTATCTCAATCAATCCTGAAGATAATCATCTTGCAGAAGGAACTGTATATAGTCACGCTGAGACAACAAGAGATGGAGTCGCAAGCTTAGCAGCCATGCGTTACGATGATTTATATTCAAAAAAAGAGGGCACTTGGAAGTTCTTCAAAAGAACCATCAATTTTTTCTATTACGTTAAATCAGAAGATTATTTAGATAGCTTAAATGATCCAATGAGAGTCAACATGGGAGAAAGTAAAATAGCAGCAGATATACCTGAATCCATACCTTCTTGGGCGGAATTTCAAAAGAAACGAACAAAAAGTTGATTAAGAATAGCCCTCATTCTGATGAAATGCTAACTCTTGTAAGAAGAGCTTTAGCGCATTACGAAAACAAAACAACAGATCAGGCACCTGAAGTGATGCCTAATTCAATAGATGCTTATATAAACGAAACTCGATATAAAGAAGAAGTAGAGAGAATATTTAAACATCTACCATTGGCCTTATGTCTAAGTAGCGAACTTCCAGAAGAAAATTCTTATAGGTCGATGAATGTTATCGATACACCTGTTTTGATCACAAAAGATAAGAATCACAAGATTAGAGCTTTCTTAAATGTTTGCAGACACAGAGGCTCAAAGGTTTGTGAAGAAGGTTCCGGAGTAAAAAGAAATTTTATTTGTCCTTATCATGCTTGGACTTATGATCATCAAGGAAAGCTCGTTGGTATGTATGGCGAAAAAACTTTTGGTGAAATACAAAAAGAAGAATTTGGTCTAATCGAGCTGGAGTGCGCCGAAAGGTCAGGACTGGTATGGGTAATGCTTTCTCCGGGAGAAACATTTGATATAGATCAGTGGCTTGGAGACTTTACTGACGAGCTAGAGACTTTAAATCTTAAAGAGTGGCATATTCATGAGCAGAGAGAATTGGTGGGACCCGGATGGAAGGTCGCTTTAGATGGATATCTGGAAGCCTATCATCATAATCAACTGCATGGAGATACCGTTGGGAAGCATACAGTTGGAAATCTATTGGTATTGGATACTTATGGTCCTCACCAGCGCTTAACTTTTGGTAGAAAATCTTTAAAAGATTTAATTGGAAAGCCTGAGTCTGAATGGGATTCACCACTAGAAAATATAAGACTTATTCATTCAGGGTTTCCAAATCTTTCAATATCCGGCGTGTTAGGAGATCACTGTCTGGTGAGTCAAATTTTCCCAACTGCTTCACCGAATAGAACTATTACCAGGCAAACAATTTTATCAGCAAAAGAACCCAAGACCCCAGAAGAAATAGCAAATACCAATGAGTTCAGTGAAATGGTCAGACAAGCTGTTGTTGATGAAGATTATAAAATTGGACTTGAGATTCAAGACAATATTTCTCATCTTGGCTCAAATAACTTTATTTACGGAAAAAATGAACCTGCCGTTCAAAACTACCATTCTTGGATCAAAGACTTTATGTCTAAGAATGGAACAGATTGGTAGTCCACAGATTCTATGAAAGTTATCGATGTTCATGCACATATCGTTTTTGAAGAAACTTTAAATTTTCTCGATAAAGAAGGTCCCGAGATAGGCGGCGATGCAAATAATCCATGGTTTAGAGTAGGAGATTATAAATTAGAGGGAGTTCGTTATAGGAATACCCCTTTTATGGATCTCGGTTTAAGGCTTGAGGCCATGAATAATTTGGGAGTCGATTATCAGGTTCTGTCACCAAACCCTATCACTTATTTCCATTTCATTGATAAGCATTTGGCGATAGATTATTGCAAGATGCATAATGACACTATGGCCAAAGCCATACTCGGACATGAAGATTCTTTAGGAGGTTTTGCCACTTTGCCCATGCAAGATCCTCATGAAGCATCAAAAGAACTAGAAAGATGTACTCAAGATTTAGGTCTAAAAGGAGCTTATATAGGAACTGATTTTCCTTCAGGTATCAGCCATCACTCTATGGATGAACTTTATAAGACATTTGTTGAACTGGATGTTCCTTTGTTTATTCACCCCGCACCTCAAGGAATAAATGGTCCTTACTCTGATAATAGATTAGATAATTACAGCCTAGATTTGACTGTAGGGTTTGCTAATGATGAAACCGCAGCTCTAGGCAATATTATATTTGGTGGTGTCTTACATAAGAATCCAGATCTTGATATTTGCATAAGCCATGGCGGTGGCAATATTGCATTTTTAGCTGGAAGAATGGCTTTAGCAGCAGAGAATCGTCACACATCTCCTGATTGGATAAGAGAAAAGGGTGAATTCTTAAGACAGCTCAAGCTTATTTGGTTTGATAACCATGTACATCAAAAAGAGTCCCTAGACTTATTAGATAGTCTTGTTGGATCTGACAGACAAGTTCTTGGTACTAACTTTTTAGGATGGGATCAGCCCAAAAGAGATTCACTTAAAGAAACCCCTGATTTTCTATCAGGTAATGCAAAGAAGCTATTACGACTTAGTTAGACCTTTAAGTTCTTCCGATATTAGCAAGAACGCTATTCATTACACCGCCATCTACTAATATATTTTCACCATGTATGTAAGATGAATCTTCTGATAGTAAGAACATGACAACTTTTGCTATATCGTCAGCTGTGCCTATTCTTTGAATTGGAACCATCGCCTCTCTTTTCTTTCTTTCTTCGGCATCTTGGTAATGAGATGCAGACATGCCAGCATCTATAAATCCTGGCGAAACTGTATTAACTCTTATTCCAAGTTTTCCCCATTCTAAAGACATCTGCTCACTGAGCATCACCAGACCCGCCTTAGCAGCTGCATAGGCACCTGAGTGAATTGCCGGATGTTTCCCTCCGCTAATAGAGCTGATATTGATAATATTTCCTGCCCCTTTTTCTTCCATCAGTTTTGCAGTGGCACAAGAAACAATAAAGCTACTCAGAAGATTGACCGCAATGACATCTTTGAAGTCTTGGACATTTTGTTCCAATAAACTTCCAAATCTTACTATGCCTGCACAATTTACAAGCGCAGAAGGTGTATCACCAAACTTCTTGATAGACTCATTAACAGAATCCTCGTTTGTAACATCAGTAGGAAGCGCTAGGGAATTAGGAATTTTTGATTGTAATTCATTGATTTTTTCTTCATTTAAGTCAATGAGTCCAACCTTGTAACCATTCGCGCCTGCTTGAATTGCTATTTCAGATCCTAGTCCACCACTCGCACCAGTAATTAATATACTTTTCATTTTTTCCCCTTGGTATAAATATAACTTAAATCTATTGCCCGTATAGAGTTAAAATTAAATAATTATTCAATAGATTATAAAATAAAGAAAATTTAACAATTGAAAGATCTTACTTATCACAAAAATCCAAGAAAACTTCTCAATTCTTGGGAGGCGCAAGCACTCGCTACATTGACTTCAAGAGGTTTTCTAACTTCCTTTAAAGAAGTCTCTGTAATCATGGCTGATGAAGAAAAAGATTTAGAGATAAGAACTGCAGCAGAAATTCTTTTCTGGGGTAGGGTATGGAGGCAGTCAAAAACAAAAGAAGAAGTCATCACTTCATGGGATCATATCCTTAGATTGATCCAACATTCTAATTATCAAGGCATTGCTACTTTTGATGAAGGAAAAGCTTCTATGGAAGGAGTACATGAAAGAGTTGATATACCGGCAATAGAAAGAATATTGGAGCTCATTCAAGAAGGTTTAAGTCCCGAAGAGGTCATTATGCGAGGATTTAGTTTTGAAAAAGTAACTGAGGCTCTTAAATATGGCGCATAATAAAGTACATCTTCCAGAAAAAATTTGTTCCAATTGCAACAAGACTTTTTCGTGGAGAAAAAAATGGGAAAGAAGCTGGAACGAAGTTAAGTTCTGTAGTAAAAAATGCAAAGGAGATAAGCATGGGTAAAGCAGATAAAATTATTTTAAGTTTACTGGCCATAGAACACTTAGGCTTTGGTTTTTATGGGCTATATGCACCTGGCTCTATAGCTAATTTAACTGGATATGAATTGGCAAGCACTTTTGCCTTTTCAGAAATCAGAGCTCATTACACTATGTTTGCTGTTATTGGTCTCATGGCTTTATTTTCAATTTTCTCTAAAAAATTAGCCAAGCAAACTTACATCATTTACATCGTTATTTTTACCAGCTTTATTATCGGTAGATTGTTGAACTACTTTTTAACTGGAGAATTAGCAAATGCCATTATATTTGCCATTGTTGCAGAATTGCTTGTCGTAGTGCTTTGTATCTGGCGTCTATTAGCTAAGGATAGTAATGAGGTTGCTTATTAAATGAGCTCTAATACTATTACATTAATTTTTTGCTTAGGTGGATTAACTTTTTTGGTGAATTGGTCCGTTTTAATGTTTGTCTATTTTAAAAATAATTCAACCAACCTGATAAATATAGCCTCTCTAACTAAGACTCTGTTGATCTGTTTAGCCGTCTCGACTTTTGGTGTGCTAATGACAGGAATTCTATTTGTATCAGCTCTTATGTTTTCCCATGGATAAACAAATCATAGCAATAGGCGGCGGAGGTTTTGGAAGAAACCCAGGGGATGGAGTTATTGAACAATACATTCTTGATCAAACAGGCAAAGAAAAACCAAATATTTGCTTTATCCCAACAGCGACTGGGGATAATGAAGCTTATAAAGTGAATTACTACTCAACCTTCTCAAAACTGAACTGCAATCCAATCCATCTAGATTTTTTCAAAAGAACTCCAGATTTAGAGCAACTTATTCCTCGGCAAGATGTCATATTTGTTGGTGGAGGAAATACCAAAAGTATGTTGGCTGTTTGGAAAGATTGGAATCTAGATAAACTTTTAAAAGACGCCTATGAAAAAGGAGTCGTGATGAGCGGAGTGAGCGCAGGAGCCAATTGTTGGTTCGAAAGGGCAGTAGTTGATTCTTGGGAGGAAGATCTCAGGGTCATAGATTGTCTGGGGTTTGTGAAAGGTAATTGCTGTCCTCATTATGACGAGGAGCCTCAAAGACGTCCCGCAGTCAAAAAGTTCTTAGAGGATGGCATAGCAGATTCATTTTATTCCGTAGAAGGTAATTGTGCTCTTCATATCAAGAATGACGACGAGTACTTATCTGTAAATTTTGGCAAAGAAAAGAATGCTTATATCGTTTCTATAGATGAAGACAAAGTAAAAGAAGCTGCCTTTAATCGGCTTTCTATTCGCACATAAAAAATTAAAAGTAATCTCTGCAAAATTTCTAAGTCCTGTTAAAATGCCCACGTTCTATGGACCGGTAGTTCAGTTTGGTTAGAACGCCGCCCTGTCACGGCGGAGGTCGCGAGTTCGAGTCTCGTCCGGTCCGCCATTTTAGTCTTTACTCTTAAAGATCTTAGCAACACTCATCAACTCCATAATTTATTCGATCTGGGTCTAAAAAGGCTAAACCATAATAAAGTCTACTTTTTCCTTTATAATGATTTAGGGAGAAACAGTTAATGAAGTGGTCTTACACAAATGGAAAGCTAAATGTCAGTTCTGCTGAAACTGATCAACAGTATCTTTTACATGAGTTGATTGAAGAGGCATCGAGACATCAGGCGTATAGAAAAAAATTATTCTCATTATTCGTTGTTCTTTCTTTGGTTTTGCTCTTCTTACAAAGTTACGGCGGTGAACTGCCATCTGGTGCTTCTAATTATTTCTATATAGGTTACTTCTTAACCCCAGTAGTTATCTCTGGATTATTCTCGGGATTAGTTTATTGGTTGATGCGTAATCCACCCAATCAAGTTAGAAGACTCAGAAGACACTTTAAAGATCAATAGAAGGTTCTTGCTGAACCCCCATCAACTTGAACGGCGAGGCCGGTCATATAGTTTGCCTTTTCAGAAGCTAAAAAAGTAATTAAGCCCGAAAGGTCTTCTGCTTCACCCACTCTTTTCATCGGTATACCTTGAGCGATATTTTCCTCAATATCTTCTTTCTTTAGACCGCTTGCATTAGATTGAGACTCTAAAATAGCTTCAACCCTCTCTGTTTTAGTATAGCCTGGGCATACGGTATTGACTGTTATGCCAAAGGGAGCCACTTCATCGGCCAAAGCCTTTGCCCAACCTAATACTCCCATCCTCAAGCTATTTGATAAAAATAATCCATTCACAGGAGTTTTCACTGATACAGAAGAAATGTTAATAATTCTGCCCCAGTTATTTTCTTTCATTTTAGGTAGCACTAACCTTGAAAGCCTAAGACAGGACATCATGGTTGAATTGAAGGCGCCTTGCCAATCTTCATCACTTAATTGTTCAAATGTACTGGGCGGAGGTCCACCATTATTATTAATCAGAATATCGACAGATCCGAGCTCTTTTTGAGCTTTACTAAAAAGGGTATTGATATCATCGGCAGAGTCCAGATCAATCTCTAGGGCAATGACTTTAACTGAGTTATTGGTTTTCTTGAGAATTTCTTCTCGTGCTTTATTTATTTTATTTTGGTCTCTCGAGCAGATGACTAGATTGACTCCTTCAGAAGCAAGATCAATAGCCGCAGCCTTACCCAGCCCTTGACTTGATGCGCAGACGATTGCATTTTTATTTGTAAGGTTTAATTTCATATTTAATATCTATTTTAGTCTCATATTAATCTATTTATTTAGTATCATTGTCAATATTAAACTCAATGGGGTGCTTATGTTTAAATCTAAATGGATTTTCTTTTCTCTAATATTTTTTAGTCTTTCAGTGGCTTCAAATTCATATGAAGCTTCTGTATCAGGAATGTCTAATGAAAGACTCCAAAAAATTGCTCCTAGCTTGAATGATTTATATTTGAAAAATGGCAAATTTCCTGGATTTGTATCTGCTGTAGCTAGAAAAGGTAAGGTGGTGCATTATGAAACTATTGGTTTTGCTGATTTAGAGACAGGAGAAAGTTTAAAAAAGGATTCTCTCTTTAGAATTTACTCCATGAGTAAACCTATTACCGGAGTGGCTTTAATGATTCTTCTGGAAGAGGGTAAGTTGAGATTGAATGACCCAGTTTCGTTATACATTCCTGAATTTGGAAAGACTCAAGTCTTGGTAGTCAATGAAGACGGCACCACCACTTTAATTGATCAAACAAAAGTCATGACAATAAGGGATCTTGCAACACATACCTCAGGAATAGCTTATGACTTTACGGCCAATAAAGCGCTAGCAAAGATATATAGAGAAAACGAGCTAAGCCCTTATTTCTCTATTAATACTCCAACAAAAGAAACACTTGTAAGTGGCATGATTTCTTCAGAAAAAACCTTTAAAGATATCTGTAGTTTTGCTGAAGCCCTAGCTTCGAAAGCCCCTTTGATGCATCAACCTTCTGAACGATATACCTACTCTATGGGTATGGATGTGCTGGGGTGCATAATAGAGAGAGTTTCTGGAGTGCAATTTGATGAGTTTCTCAATACCAGAATATTTAAGCCTCTTAATATGCAAGACACTTTCTTTTCTGTTCCAGAATCTAAAAGGGATAGATTTACTACTCTTTATGCCGAAGTTAAGGACCTTAAGACTTATATGCCTGATATGGGTGATAGCATACCTGATGATTTAACTATGCTTCGAGTAGATGGAAAGCAAAATAGTGCATACTTTAAAGAGGCTACTGTATTTGATGGAGGTTCTGGGTTAGTTTCCTCAACAGAAGATTACCTTAAATTTGCACAAATGTTACTGAATGGAGGAAAGCTTGGTGATCAAAGAATCCTGAGCAGGAAATCAGTAGAACTTATGTCGGGTAATCATCTTCCGGATACTTTCTCTTCTGATGCTTATCTAGAAACAGCCGGCGGATATAGAAGAGGGGCGGGAATAGGTTTAACAGTAGGACTGTTAACTGATCCTGCAAAAGCAGGACAATATGGTTCTAAAGGAATGTTTTTTTGGGGAGGAGCAGCTTCCACCATTTTCTGGATAGATCCTGAAGAAGAACTGGTCGCCGTATTGATGACTCAGGTTCTAGGCAGCTCTGAGTTATTGAGAGAGACCTATTCAGCATTAGTTTATCAGGCGATTGATGATTAGTTATAGCTCCATAAAATAATGTTATTAGACAAAAGATTTTATAAAATTTAACCTTTGAAAATGAAAAAAATTCTTACTTCTGTTATCTCCTTATTAGTTTTGCACTCCTTGTTTGCCAATGACTTACCCATTATTGAATACCAATCAATAAACCATCCTGTTATAGATGATTATGGGATGGTTGTTTCGCAGAGAAAAATTGCGAGTGAAGTGGGGGCGAAAATCTTAAAAGATGGAGGTAATGCAGTAGATGCAGCTGTGGCAACGGGACTAGCTCTTGCTGTTGTTTTACCAAGGGCGGGTAATATAGGTGGGGGTGGATTTATGATCATTCATCTCAAAGATAAGAATGAAACGATAGCGATAGACTACCGAGAGAAGGCACCTTCAGGAGCATTCAGAGATCTATTCTTAGATGAAGAAGGAAACTATGATAAGAAGAAAGCTCAGTTTTCATTGTTATCTGCGGGGGTACCGGGATCAGTGGCAGGCTTTCATCATGCTCTAATCAATTACGGAACATTGAGCTGGGAGGAAATACTAAAACCTGCTATCAAGCTTGCGGAGGAGGGATTTGAGATACCTCATGATCTGGCTAATACATTAGCTTCAAAACGATATAGAGCCAGGCTGTCGTCTAATGAAGCGGCCGCCAAAGTTTTTTATAAAGAAGATAAGAGTCTTTATGTTGCAGGAGAAATCCTTATACAAAAGGATCTTGCTCGAACACTCAAATTACTCAGCGAACTTGGCCCAGATGCTTTTTACAAAGGTGAGATAGCAGAGTTGATTGTTAAAGAAATGCAAAAGAATGGAGGTCTGATTACTCTACAAGATCTCAAAAACTATAATATTGTTGAGCGAGAACCGCTCGTAGGTGATTATAAAGATTATAAAATTGTATCTATGCCTCCCAGTAGTTCAGGTGGCACTCATTTAATTCAAATGCTTAATATGCTTGAAGAATTTCCTATTAAGGAAATGGGTTTCGGCAGTGCGGAGAGTATACATATACTCGCTGAGGTTATGAAAAGAGCTTATGCCGATAGAAGTAAATATTTAGGAGATACTGATTTTTATAAAGTCCCTTCTAGTTTAACTAGTAAGGAATATGCGAAGTCTTTAAATGTTTTTATTTCTGGTGACAAGGTAACACCGTCTGATGAGGTATCTCCAGGCAATCCTTATCCTTATGAAAGCCCAGACACCACTCATTTTTCTGTAATGGACTCATTAGGTAATGCTGTCTCAAATACTTACACTCTTAATTTTTCTTATGGATCTGGGATGATGATTCCTGGAACTGGGATGTTAATTAATAATGAGATGGATGACTTTTCTTCCAAACCCGGAACACCCAATGGTTATGGATTATTAGGCTCTGAAGCCAATGCTATAGAGGGAAATAAAAGACCTTTATCCTCTATGACTCCAACAATTATTTTTAAGAATAATGAACCTTATATGGTTTTTGGCAGTCCAGGAGGAAGCAGGATCATCACAACGGTATTGCAAGTCGCGCTCAATGTAATGGATCATGATATGAATATAGCTCAAGCAGTTCATAGTCCAAGAATTCATCATCAGTGGTTGCCTGAAGTCTTAATGATAGAAAGTGGATTCGGACCAGATACTGAAAGGCTTTTAACAGAAAAAGGATATAAACTTTATCCATCTACTACTATGGGGAGTGTTCAAGCGATTATGAAAGAGGGTGACTACTTTTATGGGTCTGCGGATCCCAGAAGACCAAGCGCAGGTGTCGCAATACCATAAATTATTTAATGAATAATTTTTACTGTCTTAGCATTCTATTTTTGCTACTTTTTGAAAGTTCAATTCAAGCCAGATCTCAAACAACTTTAGATTACCAAAGTAGAATTCATCCTGAGATTGGTTCGGAATTCATGGTGGTAACACAAAACAAGCATGCCACTGAAGCTGGTTATGAAATATTGAGACAAGGAGGAAATGCAGTTGATGCTGCTGTAGCTGTAGGCTTTGCTTTGTCTGTAACTTTACCTCGTGCCGGTAATTTAGGTGGCGGTGGTTTTGTCTTAATCTATGATCAAGATAAAAATGAGATATCTTCCATTGACTATCGTTCCGCTGCACCAGAATCATCTAAAAGTGAAATGTTTATTCAAGACGGAAAGGTTGTTAAGTTTGGTCATCTCGTGAATGCAGTTCCAGGTTCAGTTGCAGGGTTACTGAAAGCCCATGACAATCATGGAAGTCTTCCTTTATCTACTTTATTAAAACCTGCAATCAGATTAGCCAAAAATGGTTTTGAAGTGACTTATGATCTAAATTTTGTACTTGAATGGGGGGGAGAGTCAATGCTTGCAAATAAAGCTTCTAGAGAGAAGTTTTATAATGTAAAAAAAGAACCAATTGAAGTAAAAAAATTATTTAAACAACCCAATCTAGCTAAAACTTTATTCATGATAAGCAAGAATGGAAAGGATTCTTTTTATAAAGGTGAAATAGCTAAATGGATTTCTGAAGAATCATTATCTAATGGCGGACTCATTACTTTGGATGATTTGTCTTCATATGAAGCTAAGACCAGAATACCCATAGAGACTAACTACCGAGGATACAGAGTTGTTACGATGCCTCCAGCAGCAAGTGGTGGATTAGTTCTGCTTCAAACGCTTAATATTTTAGAAAATTTTGATTTGAAAGATTCTGGTCCTAATTCAGCTGAAAGTGTTCATATTCTTTCAGAAGCTATGCAACGTGCATTTGCTGATAGGGTCAAATTTCATGGAGACCCTGATTTTTACGATGTGCCCGTAAAGCAAATGTTAAACAAAAAGTATTCTGCTGATCGTGCGAAATCTATTTCTGATACCAGAACTCCTGATGGACAAATATTTGAAGGTGATTTGAAGCAATACGATGAAAGTCCTGATACGACTCATTTTTCTATAATAGATTCCTTTGGTAATGCCGTATCAAATACTTATACATTGGGATCTTCCTTCGGTTCTGGGGTAACAATTAAGAAAGGAGGTTTTTTGATGAATAATCAAATGAGAAATTTTTCTCACTTCTATGGCCAGGAAGGTGCTGAATATGGAACAAGTGAAGCCAATAGATTGGAACCAAGAAAGCGAATGATAAGTACCCAAACTCCTACATTAGTTTTTAAACCTAGTGGAGAATTAATGATGGTTCTAGGATCACCAGGTGGTGGAAGAATTCCTAATATCATTACTCAAGTCATTAGCAATGTTATAGATCATGATATGAGTTTTTCAGAAGCGGTGATGACTCCTAGAATAAATCAAAGATTGGAAGGAAAACTTCAACTAGAAACTGGTTTTAGTCCTGACACTCTTAAACTTCTTATGGAAAAAGGTCATCAACCTGAAATTTCAACAACAATGGGAAGTGTGCAGGCAATATTTATAGACCAAGATAAGTTGTTTGGAGTTGCTGATTCTAGAAGGCCAGGAGCTCTTGCGCGAGGTAACTAAAGCAGGAAGTAGGGTACCGATACAACTGCTACAAAAGATACAATAATAATTCCTAGTACGTTTATCAAAAAACCTGCTCGAGCCATTTGAGGCACTCTTATGAGACCAGAGCCAAACACAATTGCGTTAGGTGGTGTTGCTACTGGAAGCATAAAAGCACAACTTGCCGCTAAAGCAACTGCAGCAGTAACAAGAATAGGGTCAAAATCAGACTGTATGGCAATTGCAGCTACTACAGGGAGGAAGGTTGCGGTTGTAGCCATATTTGAAGTAAGTTCTGTTAAGAATATTATGAGAATCACAACAAGTATCACAATTAAGACTAAGCTTATTCCTTGAGGAATAAGGCTACCTATCCAAACCGCTAAACCGGTTGATTGAACTGCATTTGCAAGACTCAAACCGCCACCAAATAAAACTAAAAGACCCCAAGGCACATTCTCTTGTGCATCTTGCCATTCCAATAAAGCACCCTTCTTATCTTTACTTCCGCTTGGTAGTAGAAAAAGAAGTAATGCAGATATCATTGCAATCCCGGCATCAGACAGACCACTTAGTAATGAAAAATTATCGAGTACAGTTCTGAACATCCAAGCTAGTGCTGTTAAGAAAAAGACAATTAAGACTTTTAACTCAGGACCTTTTAGTTCGCCAAGATCATTTTTCATAGTTGAAAGTAGGTCTCTGGTTTCAGATGAGGTCTCGAAGTTTACCCTGAAGATCACTTTAGTAAGAATGAACCAACTGCAAGGAAGCATAACTGCACTTAAAGGCACTCCAACTTTCATCCAGTCTACAAAGCTTATATCTAGGTCATAGTTATCAGCCATAAAAGCAGCTAACATGCCATTCGGTCCTGTACCAATTAAAGTAGACATACCTCCAATGGTTGCTCCATAAGCTATACCTAGCAACAATGCTAATTGAAAAGATTCTATATCTTCTTCAGATAAATAGTTAACTGTTGTTTTGACAACAGATACCACCGCTAAACCGATAGGAAGGAGCATAATAGTTGTAGCTGTATTCATAACCCACATGCTTATGACTGCAGCTGTAAGCATAAAACCAAAAATAAGAGATGCTCCATTAGATCCAGCATTTTCAAGTACAAATAGTGCTATTCTTTTATGGAGATCCCACTTTTGAATAGCAGTGGCAATCAAAAATCCACCAAAGAATAAATAGATTGTTTTGTTCGCATAGGGATTTGCCGCATCTTGAATATCTACTATTCCAAGAAGAGGAAAAAGAGCTAAGGGTACTAAGGCGGTTACAGCAACAGGTACTGCTTCTGTGGCCCACCATACACCCATTAATAAAAATAAAGCAGCTGTTCTGTGTGCTTCTATTGATAGTGACTCAGGAGTAGGGAGGGTAAGCACTAATAAGGCAGTCAAGACTCCTAGGACAAAACCTTTATTATTAGTAAAAAACGCCATTTCTAAATTCTAAAATAAAAAAGGGAG
>CALJGK010000055.1 GCA_938075195.1 uncultured SAR86 cluster bacterium | reverse complement strand
AGATCTAGAACACATTCATCCTGAGCAGTTTGAACTAGCAGTAAATGCGCCTCTGACGGCAAATTATTTCGGTTTAGTATCGGAAGTCAAAGCTCCTTATGTTGCTGAAGAGGTCAGGCGATATATGATTCAGGAATATGGTCTAAAAGCTTACTCTGAAGGCTTGGAAGTTTTTACAACTATAGATTCCAAGTTCCAAAATTCTGCGACTAAAGCAGTTAAGGAGGGTCTGGAAAATTATGATAGGCGTCATGGGTTCAGGCAGCCAAAAAATATCTCTAACCTATTCCCAGTAAATTTCTTTCGTTTGCCTAAAAATTCTCAACTATTAGAAATTGAAAGCTTTCTTAATACCGATTCAATAAGCTCTGACGGTGAGAAGAACTTATCTGAAGTCTTTAAATCTCTAGAATCATATGTTCAAAATAAGGATAGATTCCTTGCTGTTGTTATAAATTCCTCAGATACTCTTGAAGCTCTAACTAAAACAGGAAAAATTATAAATATTTCTTGGTCTGATGAGTTGATTTGGGCAAGGCCCTATATAACTGAGAATAGAAGAGGCACCAAGCCCCGAGACTTTGAAGACATTCTAGAAGAAGGAGATTTAATTTGGTTAAAGAGAGATTTAGTAACAAATAATATATCTGTTACTCAAGTACCAGAAGCGCAAAGTGCTCTTATTTCTTTAGAGGCCAATACAGGATCTATTCTTGCTTTGGTAGGAGGATATGATTTCTTTTTAAGTAAATTTAATAGAGCTGAACAGGCCTCTCCGCTTTTGGGGTCTAACTTTAAACCTTTTTTATACGCCGCCGCCTTCTCCGAAGGATTTACACCTGCAACGTTAATTAATGATGCCCCAATAATCTTCGAAGATGATGCTTTAGAAGAAAAATGGAAACCGAGAAATGCAAGTGGGAAGTTTTTTGGGCCAACCAGGCTAAGAGAAGGTTTACTTCAAAGTAGAAATCTTGTTTCTGTTAGGCTGTTAAGAGAAGTGGGCGTAAATAAAGTTAGAGAATACGCCGAAAAGTTTGGATTTGAAAAGCAAAGGCTCCCTGCTGATTTATCTCTTTCTCTAGGGACTGCATCATTAAATCCTTTAACAAATGCAGCTGCCTATGCAGTCTTTGCAAATGGTGGTAAAAAAATTGAACCCTATGTGATAGAAAGAATTGTAGATAGAGCAGGTAAGATTTTATTTAAAAAACAAGTAAAAGAAACACAGCAAGTAATAGACCCCAGGATAGCCTTTATCATCACGGACATCTTAAAAGAAGCAGCTGCTAGAGGAACGGCTAAGAAGATTTCCGCATTAAATCGTAAAGATTTTGCTGGCAAAACAGGGACAACTAATAATGCCGAAAGCACATGGTTTACAGGCTATAATGAAAAAATAGTGACTTCAGTCTGGATGGGATTTGACCAACCTAAAAGCTTAGGCAACAGAGAATTTGGCTCTTCAACAGCTCTTCCGATCTGGATGGATTATAAGAAAGAAATTATCGATCTGATTCCAATAACCAACACCATGCCACCACAAGGATTATCTATAGTTAAAATTGATCAAGTATCTGGAGGTTTGGCATCGGAAGAAAGTAGCGATCCTATTTTTGAATATTTTTTAGAGGAGAATTTGCCTAATTAGCTGCTAAAGAATTAATTAAGAATGTAAATTGATCATTTATTCTTTTAGAAGGGGAGTCTTGAAATCCAGATCTTACAAACTGCTGAATAATGCCTTCAGAGCAAGCAAGAAGTAAGTTTGCAGCAGATGCAGTCGGTAATTCCAGTTTCTTTTTTGTTTCTTGTTCATACTTTTGCAAGTTTTGTTTAATAAGTAATTCTATTTTGGACATCATTTGTCCTATTCTTTCATCAAGGCTTGTTTCATCAACTGAAAAAGCTTCTCGAGTGAGCAGCCTTGCCAATCCAGGATTCTTCTCACTGAAGGTTACTAAGAGAATAAGTATTTTTTTTGTTTTCTCTAATTCATCTCCTTCAGAGGAATTAATGTTAGCAATTAAATCAAAAATATTTTTTTCACAGAAATCTACAAGACCGGAATAAATTTTTCTTTTACTAGGAAAATGTCTATATATGGCTGCTTCTGTAATACCACACTCCTTAGAGAGTAGAGAAGTTGTAATCTTTACAGGGCCCTTTTCACCTAGCATCTTTGCTAAGTTTTGCATGATATCTAATTGCCGAGGTTTGAGTTGCTCCATATTCTCAAATTAGCTTATCATAGTTCCTACGCCTTCCTCAGTAAGGACTTCTAGTAGAACAGCATGAGGCACTCTTCCATCAATGATATGGCATGACTTAACCCCATTTCTTCTTGCATCAAGTGCCGCCGAAAGCTTCGGAGTCATGCCTCCTTTTATAAATTTTTCTTTAAGAATTTTTTGACCTTTGATCAATGAAATCTTTGAGATCAATTTATTATCTGAATCTCCAATACCTTTAACGTCAGTTAGAAGTATTAGTTTTTCAGCATTTATAGCTTGAGCAACTTCACCGGCTACTTCATCTGCATTTATATTTAGATATTCATTATTTTTTGCTTTACCTATTGGTGCAATTACTGGGATAAGACCCTTGTTAAGTATTGATTTAAGTTCACTAGTCATGACCTTATCAACTTTACCTACCAGACCTAAATCAACTCCATCTTGAAAAGATTTTTTAGAAGCTCTAATGATTTGATATTTGTTATGATTAAAGGAAATTGAATTAGCCCCATGTTGCTTGATAAGCCTTACTATCTCGCTATTAATCTGAGTCCCAAGTACTTTTTTTACAATATTCATTGTGGGTTTATTTGTTACTCTTAATCCATTTTCAAACTTAGTATCTATGCCTGCTTTTTTGAGTTCTTCTCCTATTTGAGGACCTCCGCCGTGAATAATCACAGGTTTCATACCCACAAGTCTCATAAGGGCTATATCTCTAGAAAAGTTTTCCTTTAGAAGCCGGTCTGTCATCGCAGCCCCGCCATACTTTACTACAATAATTTTGTCTTTAAATTTACGAATATATGGCAGTCCTTCGCTTAGGACCGATGCTATGTTTTCTGCTTGTTTTCTAGAAATTGTCATAATTAAAAATCTTCAATATCATTTTTTATCTTTTTAAGGTTATCTGAAAAGATTTTTTTAATATCATGTAAATCATGTTCAGTCTCAGCTTCAAATCTAAGTACCAACACAGGAGAAGTGTTTGATGCTCTGAGCAAGCCCCATCCTCTATCAAATTCAACTCTTATTCCATCTATAGAAATTATATTTGCGTTATCAAAGTTAGAATTACTCTTGAACTTTTCAACTATCTCAAACTTTTCTTCGTCTGTAGATTTAATATTAATTTCCGGAGTAGAAACCATACTGGGAATAGATACAAAAATGTCTTCTTCTGAATTTGCTAAGATCTCAAGCATTCTAGCTCCAGCATAAATTCCATCATCGAATCCAGGCCATCTATCATTAAAAAATATGTGTCCACTCATTTCCCCTCCCAGAAAAGCATCCTGTTCTCTAATTTCTTTTTTAATGAAGGTATGACCGGTTTTACATATTATAGGCTCCCCACCTAGACTTTGGATTTCATCAGAAAGTAATTTTGAACATTTAACATCAAAAACAATCTTAGCCTTAGGGTGTTCACTAATTATTTGTCTTGAGAATAGTATCATCTGCATATCCGGATAAATCATATCTCCCTTGGAAGAGATAACTCCAAGCCTGTCAGCATCGCCATCGAATGCGAGTCCTATCTTTAAATGATTATCTTTAACTACCTCTATGAGATCTTTCACATTCTCTGGTTTGGAAGGATCTGGGTGATGATTAGGAAAATTTCCATCAGGAGCACCAAAGAGTTCAGTAACATTACAGCCTAATCGCTCATAAACTTCCTTGGCTACAACACCGGCAGCTCCATTTCCACAATCTATTGCAATATCCAGACTTTTATTTAACTCTATACTTTCAAGAATTCTCTCTATATAACTCTCTTTGATGTCTTTAGTTATTAGTGCACCATGTCCTTCCAGAAATAATTGATTCAACATTCTATCTCTCAATAAAAGAATTTCTTCAGTTGAGGTTGAATGATTATGGAAGACAATTTTAAAGCCATTGTATTCTCCCGGATTATGGCTTCCTGTAATCACCACACCACTCGAAGAGTTAAGTTCAAAAGTGGCATGATAAAACATGGGACTTGTAACTATTCCTATGTTCACTACATTACATCCAGTAGACAAAACTCCTGCTGAAAGCCATTTAAAAATTTCAGGGCTTGAGAGTCTTCCGTCTCTTCCTATGATGAAATGATCTTCATCCCTATCTAGGCTCTCGGATCCAAGCGCCTTACCAAGATTAAAAACTACATCTTCAGAAAGATCCTTAAAAGCGATTCCTCTTATATCATTCGCTCTAAATATATTTTGATTTAATTGCACGGCATGATTATATCCGCTCAATAATCTATTTTGTCTATATAAAATAATTTATATAGATAGAATATAGAAAAAAAAGAGGTATTGATTTTGGATCTTTCAAAAATAAACGGAAAAATCTGGTTCGATGGTGAAATGATTGATTGGCAAGATGCAAACACGCATTTATTGACTCATACACTTCATTATGGACTCGGTGTTTTCGAGGGAGTAAGGGCATATGATACTGATAAAGGTCCTTCAATTTTCAGACTTTTAGATCACACAGATCGTCTATTTAAATCAGCCGCTACGGTCAATATGGAGATTCCATATTCAAAAGATATTATCAATAAAGCCCATGTTGATGTCGTCAAAGAGAATATGCTGCAAGAGGGCTATATCAGACCCATGTGTTTTTATGGTTCTGAAGGAATGGGCTTAAGAGCAGATAATTTAAAAGTGCATACTATGGTCGCAGCCTGGGAGTGGCCTTCATACATGGAACCTGAAGCTCGGGAAAACGGAATAAAGGTAAAATTATCATCTTATAAGAGACAAGTAGGGAATCCAGTATCTAACGCCAAAGTAAATGGTAATTATGTCCATTCTATAGTTGCATTAAATGAAGCCCTGGAAGGTGGATTTGATGAAGCCTTAATGCTTGATGCTGAAGGATTTGTAGCTGAAGGAAGTGGTGAAAACTTTTTTATAGTGAAGGATGATATAGTCTACTCACCTAAATTGGATGCGTGCTTGGATGGCATTACCAGAAGAACTATCATTTCCCTAGCCGATGAATTAGGTATTAATTTTGTAGAAAAAAAATTAACTGTAGAGGATGTTCTTGAGGCTGATGAATCTTTCTTTTCTGGAACCGCCGCTGAGGTTGTTCCAATCAACTCACTTGATAATAAGGCCATTGGGTCTGGCCCAAGGGGTCCTGTTACGGAATTGCTGCAGCGAACATACTTTGAGCAAGTAAGAGGAAACAGGGACTCTAACCTTACCTGGCATACATTTGTAGACTAGAACTTATGAGGATCTTAATCATAGGACCATCCTGGATTGGAGATTCTGTAATGGCTCAAAGCCTTTATAAAAGGCTTAAGAGCGAAGATCCTTCTTGTCAGATAGATGTACTTGCACCTTCTTGGTCACTGCCATTATTGGGTCGCATGTCCGAAGTACAAGATTCAATAAAATCTCCTTTTATTCATGGAGACTTCAAGCCTTTGGCTAGATATAGATTCGCACAAACTATAAAAGAATCTTGCTATGACCGAGCCATCCTTTTAACAAATTCTTTAAAATCTTCCCTGATACCTTTTTTTGCTGATATACCTATTAGGACTGGTTGGTTAGGAGAAGTTAGATATGGTCTAGTAAATGATATTAGAGTTTTGGATGAAAATATTCAGCATTTAATGATCGAAAAATTTTCAGCTTTATCAATTAACAAGATTGATTATCAGTTAGCTAATTTATCTTTTCCTTCACTTGCAGTTGATTCAAGAAATCAGGCGTTGAAGTTCAAGCTATTCAATATTAATTCTGAATTGCCTACTATTGGTATTTGCCCAGGTGCTGAATTCGGACCGGCTAAGAAATGGCCTGCCTCGTATTATGCCGATATAGCACTAAATTACATTGAGAAGGGATGGAATGTTATCTGTTTTGGCTCAGAAAATGATAAACAAACTGGAGTAGAGATATGTAAAGAAAAAGATTTATCAAAATCAGAAAATTTCCATAATATTATTGGTAAAACAGATCTTCTGGATGCGATTGATCTATTATCATTTTGTAAAATTGTTGTCACTAATGATTCAGGATTAATGCATATCGCTGCTGCGGTAGGCACTCCTTTAGTAGCTCTTTATGGACCCTCATCGCCTGAATATACTCCCCCTTTAATAAATCAAAAAGTGGTACTAAGAAAAATGGATGGCTATGATAAAACCAGAAGTGGAGACTTAGAATCAGGCTATCATTCCTCTCTTTTATCTATAAAACCTGATGAAGTTATGAATGCTCTTAAAGGGCTTTGGAACTCATGAAAAAAATAGCAATTCTCTTATATAGATATTTTCCTTACGGAGGGTTGCAGAAAGATTTCTTGGCAACAGCTAAAGAACTTCTTTCTAGGGGTCACGAATTAAAGATTTTTACCAGAAGTTGGGAAGGTGATATTCCAGAAGGCTTGAATGTAATGCAATTGGGAGGAGCTGGTTTTACAAATCACTCGAAGAATAAAAAATTTGTAAAAAAAGTATATGACGAAATTAATAAATACTCGCCTGAGATTATTTTTGGGTTCAATAAAATACCGGGCCTTGATTTATATTTTGCTGCCGATACCTGTTTTGCAAAGCAAGCTCATAATAAAAATACCCTTCAAAAGTATACAAAAAGATTTAAACAATCTTTGGATTATGAGAATCTTGTATTTTCAAAAGAATCCAATACTCAAACGCTTCTTCTTAATGAGAATCAATATGATGACTTTAAAACCATCTATTCAACACAATCAGAAAGGATGACAATTATCCCGCCGGGGATCCCTAGCAATTGGAATCATGAGAAAAATATTAATTTACATAACTTATTTGGAATACCAACAGAAGATAAAATTATTCTATTCGTCGGATCAGATTTTTCTCGAAAAGGTCTCGATCGAGCAATATTGGGATTAAATCATTTACAACATACTTCTATTGACTCATCGCTAATTGTTATTGGTGATGACGATAAGAAGCCTTTTTTAAATTCCGTTAAAGAGCACTCACTAAATAATAAGGTATTCTTTCTTGGACCAAGAGATGATGTGGCTTCCTTCATGAAATCAGCTGATTTACTGGTACATCCTGCTAGGGAAGAGGCAGCAGGAAATATAATAATTGAAGCGATGGTTTCTGGATTGCCCTCTATAGTTTCAAAAGAGGTTGGATTTTCAAGTGAGGTGAAAAAATTCAATGCTGGAGCAGTTTTAGATAATCTATTTTCTCAATACGAGTTCAATAAACTCCTTGAAGAGACTATTCAAGATGAAAGACTTTCATTTATAAAGAATGAGATTAGTTGCTTAAGAGATGATGATTATTTTTTCTCTAGATTTAGATTTATTGCTAATTTTATTGAAGAAAGGTTCTGATGAAGGGTATTAAAATTATAGATGAAAGCTTAGTAGTTTTTTTTGGTGATAATGAACCATTTTCCTTTGCTAAGAATTTAGAAGGTGAAATTTATAGGAAATATGAAAATCGTACTACTAAGAGATTTCAAAATTTTCAAAAAAATTATTTCCTTAAATTTCATGGTCCAGTTGGGTGGGCAGAAATATTTAAGAATCTCATACAACTAAAAACACCTGTTGTAGGTGCTTTAAGGGAATATGAGGCATTATCTCACTTAGACAAGAATCAAATACAGGCTCCCCAAATAAAAGGCTTTGGAAATAAGGGTCTTAATCCAGCAAATTCTTTTTCATTTCTTATTACTGAAGAACTTTATGACACCATTTCTCTTGAAGATTTTTTCTTAGAAGGGCTTCATAAACAATTGTCCCCTCCTCAAAAGAGGAAACTCATAGAGTCTGCGGCAGATTTAATTCGAAGAATGCATTTAAGTGGACTAAATCATCGTGATCTATATCTTTGTCATCTTCACATAAAAAAAGAAATTAATTTTGATAATATCGAGATTTATCT